>NZ_JBEOTA010000044.1:0-53423 GCF_040303265.1 Streptomyces sp. NPDC096040 | reverse complement strand
GCCACCCGGCCCATCGCGCTGCCCGCACCCCGAAAGACCATCCCGAGCCCACCCGATACCGAAGATCAGAATTCACGCGGTGGATCGAGGCTGAACCCCGACCCCGGCGATGCCGTGTGCAGACTTCGTTGTCGCTGTGTTTTTACGGCCCGGGGCACCACGATTCGCCTACGCGCGGTAAGTTTCTGGCCATGCCACGTGGACGCCACCGTCATTCCCCGCCTTTGCACAGGCTGTTGCCTCCTTCGGCGATCGCCGGTGTCTCCCTCGTCTGCGCGCTGGGCCCCTGGTTGTTCTCCCAACCGACGGTGCTGCGCACGCTGGCCGCGATCGCCGCGTCGACCGCGGTCGCCGGTGCCGCCGTCATGCGCCGCTGGGACACCGAGGCCGGCAAGCAGGTGGCCGACCTGTCACGCGCGCGTGCGAGCGACGAGTGGCGCCACGAGGAGCGGATCGCCGAGCTGGAGACCGACCTCGAGGAGTCGCGGGAGGTGCGCACCAAGCTCGAGCAGCGGCTGCGCGCGAAGCGGGCGGAGCTGGCGGGCCTGCGCAACGAGCACGCGTCCCTGCTGCGCCGCTACGCCACGGCCGAGACCGAGCGCGCGAGCGCCCTGGAGGGCCGCCGCCTGCTGGAGATCGAGGCGACCGCGCCCTCGAACGCACTGCCGGCCGCCCGGACATCCGAAGAGGCGGCAGGTCCCACGGAGGCCGTCGAGGAGCCGGAGGTCGAGGAGCCGGAGGTGGAGGAGGCGACTCCCGCGGTCTTCTCACCGGAGGGTTCCAAGCTGTTCCTGCGGGCCAAGGTGGCATTGGCCCGCTTCGACGAGGGCGACGCGCCGACGGCCGAGGCCGACGCCGACACCGAGGGCGCGACGGAGACGGCCGCCGCACCCGAGGCGCCGAAGAGCGAGTCCGCACCGGAGGACGAGGAACAGGGGCAGCCCGAGGCGGTCGACGGGCACACGCGCGCGGCCGCCACCACCACGGCCGAGCCGGAGGACACCGCCCCGGCGCCGACGGAGCGGGACGCCCACACCACGACGGCACCGTCCGCCAACTCCGTCCAGCCCACCGGGCACTTCACGGTGCCGACCGCGGTGGCCGTCCTGCCGGCCGCGCCCATCCCGCGTCCGCTGGTCACCGGCGGGTTCGACTTCTTCGGCACCCAGAAGGACTCGTCGGCCGGCGGCCTGGAGTCCATGCACAACGAGGACCTCGCGGACGTCGTCGGCCAGGAGGCACTCGCGCTCCACAAGGCCGAGTCCGAGGCCGAGTTCAAGCCCGCCGACCCGGAGGCCCGGGGCGTCGGCCAGGTCATCGACCTGACCGCGCACGACGAGACCGAGCAGATCAACCTCGGGGGCCTGCGCAGCGCCGCCTCCTGAACACCACCACCGGGCATCACCACCGCAACCCGCGCCGATCTGAGCCGGCTCACCCACCGGGTGCCCCGGCTCAGACGTTCCTCGGGCCGTTCCCCGGGCCGTACTCGCCGTCCTCAGGCCGTTCCCGGGCCGTTCTCAGGCCATCCAGCGGTCCGGGCGGGCCGACCGGCGTCCCGTCCGGGACCGCTCGGCCTGCTCCCGCAGCAGCGACGCGGCCGCCTCCGCTCCCCGCAGCCGGGCCGTCACGGTCTTGCCGGCTCCCGTGTCCACATGAACGTCCGCGAGCCGCCACAGCCGCTCCCAGGGCCCCTGCGTCAGCCGTACGCTCTGGACCTTGGCGTGCGGGACCAGTGCCAGACGCCGGCGCAGCAGCCCGTGCCGCGCGGCGAACACCGTGTCCGTGACCGCGAGCCCGTACCCGCGCCACCACAACGGCACGCACCAGCCGGCCCGCCGGGGCGGCCGCGGCAACTCGCCGGGCACCGTCACACCGGGCAGCACGCGCGCGATGACCGACTCGGCGACCGCGCGCGGGGCGACCGGCACCAGCACCGAGTTCGCCGACCCGGCCACGTCCAGCTCCACCCGCACCCAGCGCAGTGGCCGCCACAGCAGTGGCTCCACTATCCGCACGGTCTGCACCCGCCCCGGCGGCACCGTCTCGTGCGTGCGGTCCAGCAGCCCGTGGTCGATGCGCAGCCCGTCGGGGGACTCCGCGAGCGTCCAGTCGTACTCTGCGACGAACCGCCCCACACTGGTCGTGGCCGCCGCGCCGAGCAGCGGCAGGGCGGTGGCGAGGACCGTCCACACGCTGTGCGTGGCCAGCCACAGCACCGGCGGTACGACGAGGGCGGCGGCCAGGGAGCCCCAGGTGGCGCCCGTCAGCACGAGGGAGAGCGCGAGCTTGCCAGGAGGCACGCGCATCAGCTCGTGCGCCGGCGCCTCGCCGACCTCGTGCGCCGTCTCGGGCGCGAATCCGGCGGCGCGCGCCAGCAGTTCCGCGCGGAGCGCGCGCGCCTCGCCCTGGCCCAGGAAGGCCAGTTCGTCCTTCTTGTCGGTGCCGACGACATCGATGCGCAGCTTGGCGACGCCCGCCACGCGCGCGAGGAGCGGCTGGGTCACGTCGACAGCCTGGATCCGCTCCAGCCGGATGTGCGCGGTGCGCCGGAACAACAGGCCGGTGCGTATGCGCAGTTCGCTGTCGGTCACCGCGAAGTAGGTGAACCACCAGGTGAGGAAGCCGTACAGCGCGCCCGCCGTGACCAGGACGGCGAGTCCGCCCAGGAGCATGGTCGTGGTCAGCTTCGTCAGCTGCTCCTGGGCCTGGTTCGGGTCGTGCACCGCCCAGCCGGTGAGCACCGCGACCGGCGCCCACGCCCGCCGGAACGGTGTCACGGGATGCAGCCGCCGCTCGCCCACGGCCTTGCCGGGGCGTATGAGGCCGTCGACGCCGGGCGCGGTCACAGGCCCGCCGATCGGGCCTCGCCGAGCTCGGTGAGCCGGTCGCGCAGCCGTTCCGCCTCGGCCGGGTCGAGGCCCGGGATGGCCGCGTCGGTGGCCGCGGCCGCGGTGTGCAGCTGCACGCTCGCCAGGCCGAAGTACCGCTCGACGGGCCCCGAGGTCACCTCCACCAGCTGCATCCGCCCGTACGGCACCACGGTCTCCTCGCGCCACAGCACGCCGCGGCTGATCAGCAGGTCGTCGGCGCGCTCGGCGTACCGCCAGGAGCGCCAGTTGCGGCCGAGCAGCACCCAGCCCCATGCCATCGCGGCCAGCGGCAGCAGCGCGAAGGCCGCCCACACCGGACCCGCGAGCAGACCCGGCAGCAGGCCCACGGCCGGCGCGAGCAGCCCCAGCCACACCACCAGCAGCAGCCGGCGCATCCGCAGCAGGCCGGGCGGCAGCCCCGTCCACACCGGCTCGGTCTCCGTCGCCCCGGCGTCGGCCGGGCTCCCCGTCTCCATGAGGTCAGCGTACGTACGAGAGACTGGGTCCATGACTCCTACGACGGAGACCACGGTCGGCATCGGCGGCGCCGCGGAGAGCACCGACATGGTGCTCAACATCGGTCCCCAGCATCCCTCCACACACGGCGTGCTGCGGCTCAAGCTCGTGCTGGACGGCGAGCGGATCGTCTCCGCCGAGCCGGTGATCGGCTATATGCACCGCGGCGCGGAGAAGCTCTTCGAGGCGCGCGACTACCGGCAGATCATCATGCTCGCCAACCGCCACGACTGGCTGTCGGCCTTCTCGAACGAGCTGGGCGTGGTCCTCGCCGTCGAGCGCATGCTCGGCATGGAGGTGCCCGTCCGCGCGGTGTGGACGCGCACGCTGCTCGCCGAGCTGAACCGGGTGCTCAACCACCTGATGTTCCTCGGCTCCTACCCGCTGGAGCTGGGCGGGATCACCCCGGTCTTCTACGCGTTCCGTGAGCGCGAGGAACTCCAGAACGTCATGGAGGAGGTCTCCGGCGGTCGTATGCACTACATGTTCAACCGTGTCGGTGGCCTCAAGGAGGACCTCCCGGCCGGCTGGACCGCACGCGCGCGTGCCGCCGTTTCCGCAGTGCGCTCCCGCATGGACGTCTTCGACAACCTGGTCCTCGGCAACGAGATCTTCCGCGGGCGCACCCGGGGCGTGGGCACCCTCGCGCCGGAGGCCGTGCACGCGTACGGCGTCAGCGGGCCCATCGCGCGTGCCTCGGGCGTCGACTTCGACCTGCGCCGCGACGAGCCCTACCTGGCCTACGGCGAGCTCCAGGACACCCTCAGGGTGGTCACCCGGTCCGAGGGCGACTGCCTGGCCCGCTTCGAGTGCCTCCTGGAGCAGACGCACAACGCCCTGGACCTGGCCGACGCCTGCCTGGACCGGGTCGCCGACCTGCCGCCGGGGCCGATCAACCAGCGGCTCCCCAAGGTCCTCAAGGCACCCGAGGGCCACACCTACGCCTGGACCGAGAACCCTCTCGGCATCAACGGCTACTACCTCGTCAGCAAGGGCGAGAAGACCCCGTACCGGCTGAAGCTGCGCTCGGCGTCGTTCAACAACATCCAGGCGCTGACGGAGCTGCTGCCGGGGACGCTGGTGGCGGACATGGTCGCGATTCTGGGGTCGATGTTCTTCGTGGTGGGGGACATCGACAAGTAGGGGGCGTGGGTCAGAGCAGCGGGTTCTCGATGCCCACCGGCTGCAGCAGCCAGCCGAAGTCGCCGAGGCCGCCGGGGGCGGTGAGTTCGGCGGCCTCGCCGGCGCTCGCGAGGGCGCGCACGTAGGAGGCGGGGTGAGTGGAGGCGAGCGTGAGCGGGGGGCGTGCGCCGATGAGGCCCAGGGCGCGCAGGGCGTCGCGTTGTGTGCAGAGGAGCGCTGCGGGGAGGGCGTATGCCGTGTCGAGCGCCGTGCACGCGTCCAGTGCGACATGCGCCGTGATGTCACAGGACCCGTCCGGGACGGGCGCCGTCGCGCGCCCCTCGCGGAAGCCGGTGAGCGTGCCGAACGGGGGGCGCGTGTCCAGGGTGTGCGCGTAGTCCACGGCCACCGCGAGCCCCTGCCGTACGCAGGTGACGGCGTCCGCCCACGCCCGGTCCCGGGGCAGCCCGATCTCCGCCCGCAGCCCCGGCTCGGCGCCCAGCGGCCACCACCGCGCGAGCCACTCCGCGTCCGCGCCCCACACCCGCTCTCCGAGCAGTTCGACGCCGTCGCGCCGGACGAGCACCAGCCGGGGCACACCGGCCGAGTCCACCTCGGCGACGTCGACCGGGACGTTGTCGAGCCATTCGTTGGCGAAGAGCAGGCCGGTGACCGTGCGCGGCAGCTCGCTCAGCCAGGTGATGCGGTCGGGCAGGCCGGGCGGGCGGTCGGCGACCTCGACGGCGCAGGCACGCACGCGTGCCGCCACGTCGGCGGGCAGCGCGGCGAGTACGCCGGTGACCAGCTCGCCCCGGCCGGCGCCCATGTCGACGAAGTCCAGCGTCTCCGGGCGTCCCAGGGCATCGTCGACCCTGCACAGCAGTTCGGCCACGGCATCGGCGAACAGCCGCGACGCGTGGACCGACGTACGGAAGTGCCCGGCCGGTCCCTCCGGGCGGCGGTAGAAGCCGCCGGGGCCGTACAGGGCCGCCTCCGTGGCCGCACGCCAGCCACGGGCGTCGTCGGCCGTCACTCGCGTCGCCTCATCCGTCACCGGGCCAGACTAGGCGCACAGGTGATCACCTTCTCCACCTTGCGGAGTACGTGTGCGGAACAGGGATCGGCCCTCCGGTTGACCCCTGCACCTCTCACGCTTACCTACTCTGGGTTACGTGCAGCGCCTCTATGACTTCCTCCGCAGGAACCCGACATGGGTCGACAGCTTCTGGGCCGTCGTCCTGCTCGGGCTGTCCTGCGTGAGCGTCGTGAATCTCAGCGGGGCGCGCGGCCATCACGGTTCGACCGCCGCCATGCTGGCCGTGTCCGTCGTCATGGGCGTGGTGATGGCGCTGCGCCGCCGCTTCCCGGAGCCGATGCTGGTGCTGGCCGCCGCGACCGGCCTGGCCCAGCTGGTCCTGGACGTCGAGACGACCGTCGCCAACTTCGCCATGCTGGTGATCGTCTGCACGGTCGCCGCGGTCGGCGAGCGCAGGGCGTCCCGGTTCGCCCTCTACGCGGGGCTGTGCGCGGCGCCACTGGCGCAGATCCGGTGGCCGGCGGAGAAGACGAGTCTCGTGGGGCACCTGGCGATCGTGGTGTTCCAGACGGTGCCGTTCGTGCTCGCCTGGGTGCTCGGCGACTCCATGCGGACCCGACGCGCCTACTTCGCGCAGCTGGAGGAGCGGGCCGCCCGGCTGGAGAAGGAGCGCGAGGCCCAGGCCAAGGTCGCGGTCGCGGCCGAGCGCGCCCGGATCGCGCGCGAGCTGCACGACGTCGTCGCGCACAACGTGTCGGTGATGGTGGTCCAGGCCGACGGCGCCGCCTACGTCCTCGACGCCGCCCCCGACCAGGCCAAGAAGGCCCTGGAGACGATCTCCTCCACCGGCCGCCAGGCCCTCGCCGAGATGCGCCGCCTGCTGGGCGTGCTGCGCACGGGCGAGCACAAGGAGGGCGGCGAGTACGTTCCGCAGCCCGACGTCGAGCAGATCGACGAGCTCGTGGAGCAGTGCCGCAGCTCCGGCCTGCCCGTCGACTTCAAGGTCGAGGGCACCCCGCGCCCGCTGCCCAGCGGTGTCGAGCTGACGGCGTACCGGATCGTGCAGGAGGCGCTCACCAACACCCGCAAGCACGGCGGCCCCAACGCGGGCGCCAGCGTGCGGCTGGTCTACTTCGACGACGGACTCGGCCTGCTGGTCGAGGACGACGGCAAGGGCGCCCCGCACGAGATGTACGAGGATGGCGGCGCCGACGGGCAGGGGCACGGCCTGATCGGAATGCGCGAGCGGGTGGGCATGGTCGGCGGCACCCTCGACGCGGGCCCCCGTCCCGGCGGAGGATTCCGCATCAGTGCTCTGCTGCCGCTCAAACCGGCGCATTGACACAGACGCACGCCCTCCGTTGACACCTGTCACACTCCCCGCAAACCCCGCAACAGACCGACGAACGGAAACGGAAGAGGACCCGATGACGATCCGCGTGATGCTCGTCGACGACCAGGTGCTGCTGCGCACCGGGTTCCGGATGGTGCTCGCGGCGCAGCCGGACATGGAGGTCGTCGCGGAGGCGGGCGACGGCGTCGAGGCCCTCCAGGTGCTGAACTCCACCGACGTGGACGTCGTGTTGATGGACGTCCGCATGCCCAAGCTGGACGGGGTGGAGACCACCCGCCGCATCTGCTCGGAGCCCGACCCGCCCAAGGTGCTCATACTGACCACCTTCGACCTCGACGAGTACGCCTTCTCGGGGCTGAAGGCGGGAGCCTCGGGCTTCATGCTCAAGGACGTGCCGCCGGGCGAGCTGCTGGCCGCCATCCGCTCCGTGCACAGCGGCGACGCCGTCGTCGCACCCTCCACCACCCGGCGGCTGCTCGACCGCTTCGCACCGATGCTGCCCTCCGCCGGCAAGGAAACCCGGCACCAGGAACTGAACCGGCTCACCGACCGCGAGCGCGAGGTCATGGTGCTGGTCGCGCAGGGCCTGTCGAACGGCGAGATCGCGGCCCGGCTGGTGCTCTCCGAGGCGACCGTGAAGACCCATGTGGGCCGCATCCTGACCAAGCTCGGGCTGCGCGACCGGGTGCAGGTGGTCGTACTGGCCTACGAGACCGGGCTGGTCCGCGCGGGCGGCGGACACGGCTGACCTGCGGCACGCGCGGCCGACGTACGCTCCGCGCCGCTAGCGGAGTATCCCTTCCAGGAAGTCGCTGCCGAGGCGGGCCACGACCGTGACGTCCAGCTGGTGCAGTACGTACCGGCCGCGGCGGCGCGTCGTGACCAGGCCCGCCTTCTTGAGTACGCCCAGGTGCCGGGACACCTCGGGCGCCGACAGGCCTTGCACCTGCGCCAGCTCGCTGGTGGTGTACGCGCTGCGTGCCAGGTACCGGCACAGCCGCATCCGGACGGGATGGGACAACGCCGCCATCCGCAGTGTGAGCGCCTCCACCGACGCCGGTGCGGCCAGCTCCGGCGAGCCGACCGGATAGTGCAGCACCGGCTGCCAGCCGTAGCGGTGCAGGACCATCAGATGCGGCCAGCCCAGGCTCGTGGGCACCAGCAGGAGGCCGTCCGCCTCGGCCGCGATGTGGACGTCGGTGATCTTGTCCACGGTGATCCGCGTGGCCGTCTCGTCGAGCGTCACGGCGGGCGAGACCGCGGCCAGCGCCTCGGCCAGGCCCTTGCGCCGCAGCAGCTCCGTCTTGTGCCTGGCGTCGGCCGCCAGTTGGTGGCGCAGCCGCGACCAGGCCTCGTCGAAGAACGCCTCGGCGCAGTCCTCCAGGAACCGGCGCAGCCACGCGCGCACGCTCGGCGGATCGTCGAGCAGCCGCTGCGCGAACCGGACCTGCTGCGGGCCGCGCGAGGCGGCCACCTCCAGCGCCCTGCGGCGCCCGACCGGATCCGACAGGATGGCCGGAGCCCGCGTGGCGTACGAGAGCACGCACGTGAACTCCATGGCCGCGTCCACGAACTGTTCGTCCGTCAGTTTGTCCAGCTGGTCGAGCTCCTCGGCGAGCGTGCCGCCCGGGACGGCGCCGGGAACGGCCGCGTACGGCAGGAACAGGTCGGAGAACGTCGACCGCCACAGGAAGTCCGCCTCGCACATCCGGTCGGCCAGATGCGGCTCCATACGGGCGGTCACGCCGGTCACCCAGCCCTGGAGGCCGGGATGGTGCCCCGGCTCGGACAGCGCGTGCAGCGCCATGCCGAGCTCGGCCAGGGGCGAGGGCACGACGGTGACCCTCTCCGGCCGCAGCCCCGCGATGTCGATACGTACGCTCATGTCACCATCGTGCACCCCGCCACCGACAACGCCCCGCTCGATTGACGGCCGCCGTCAATCGACGCGACTGCGGCGCGGCGGTCGCGCAGGCTGGGGAGCCATGAGCATCGTCCAGCAGTACTTCCTCGACACGTACCGAGCTCGGCAGCACGGCGATCCCGGGCCGCCCGCGCCCGGCGCGCATGACGTGCGCGGGGCGCGCACAGGCGCGGACCGGCCGTCTACGGGGGTGGTGGGCGCCGTGCGACGGCTGCTGCGGGCGCGACGTGGCCGGCCGCGCCCATGCGGCGGCGCCTCGGATCGCTAGAGCCCCGCGCCGTACTGGGTCGCTCCAGGCAACCGTGTGACGAAGTCCGCGACCGCCGCCCGCACGTCCTCCGCCGTCCACCCCAGGCCCTCCGCCGTCACCGTCACCTCGGTCACGGCCAGCCCCGGTCCCTTGGCCTCCCAGTAGCCGCTGAACAGGTAGGTGCCGGTCTCCTCGGCCTGGCGGACCGCCGCCTCCATCAGTACGCCGCCGTCGTACGGCAGCCAGACCTGGAACTCGTGGGTGTGTGGTTCCTCGGGAAAGACGCGTGCCCAGGGCAGGCCCGCCTCGGCGAAGCCCTCGCGCAGCGCCGAGGCGACCACGCGCGCGTGCCGTACGTAGTCCGGCAGGCGGGGCAGCTCGCGATCCAGGCCGGCCAGGGCCGCCAGCGCGGTCGGGAACTGCTGGAAGACCGTCCCGCCGTACCGGTGCCGCCAGGTCTTCGCCTCCTCGACCAGAGGCTTCGGGCCGGCCAGCGCGGCGCCGCCGAAGCCTTCGAGGGATTTGTAGAACGACACGTAGACGCTGTCCGCCAGGTCCGCGATCTCGTGCAGGGGGCGCCCGAAGTGGACGGTGGACTCCCACAGGCGCGCGCCGTCGAAGTGCACCACCGCGTCGCGCTCCCGCGCCGCCTCCACGACCGCCGTGAGCTCCTCCCAGGAGGGCAGCACGAAACCGGCGTCCCTGAGGGGCAGTTCCAGCATCAGCGCCCCGAAGGGCTCCTCGAAGTCGCGTATCTCCCGGGCGGTGGGGAGCCGGGGCTCACCGGTGACGCGTACGGGGCGAAGGCCGGCGACCTCGCGAAGGGCGTTGCGTTCGTGGAGCTCGGGGTGGGCGAGGGCGTGCAGGGCGACCGTGGGGTTGCCGGTGCGGGCCGCCCAGCAGCGCAGGGCCACCTGCTGGGCCATCGTGCCGGTCGGGAAGAACGCGGCGGCCTCCGTGCCCAGCAGGGCCGCGACGCGCGCCTCCAGTGCCTCGACGACTCCGTTGCCATAGAGGTCCGCCGGTCCGTCCAGGTCGTACACGTCAGGGGCCGATTCCTGGAGCCGCGCGAGCCGTTCGCGGAGCGAGGAGAGCGCGCCCACGCGCGCGAGGACGCGTTCGGCCTTCCGGTAGGCGGCCGTGCGCCGCTCTCGCATCCGCTGCTGCGCCGACGCTGGTTCGTTCGGCTGGTCGTCCTTGGTGGTCGCCGTATCGCTCATGCCCTGGATGATGCCGTGGCACAGCACCCGAGGGCTCGTGTTTTCCGCGCGGGAGAATGGCCGCAGGTGTGTCCGCGGGACGCCCGGCGCGATGTGACCGGTCACCCACAGCCTGTGGACAGCCAACTGGGGCCGAACCCGATAGCGTTAACATGACGAGAAATCGTCCGGTACCCAGAGCGGACTGGAACGGGAAGGCCACCGTCGCGTGAGTACAGTCCAACAGCCAGACCTCAGTGACCGCCCCGCGCGGCTCACCGTCGGCGTCGTCGGCGCCGGTCGGGTGGGCCCCGCGCTCGCCGCGTCCCTGCAGCTCGCCGGGCACCGTCCGGTGGCCGTCTCCGGTGTCTCCGACGCCTCCAGGCGGCGCGCCGAGACGATGCTGCCCGACATCCCGCTGGTACCCCCCGCCGAGGTCCTCCGACGTGCCGACCTGGTGCTCCTGACCGTCCCCGACGACGCCCTGCCCGGCCTGGTCGCCGGCCTCGCCGAGACCGGTGCCGTAAGGCCGGGCCAGCTGCTCGTGCACACCTCCGGGCGATACGGCGCCAAGGTCCTGGACCCGGCCCTGCGCGCGGGCGCGCTGCCGCTGGCCCTGCACCCTGCCATGACGTTCACCGGGACGCCGGTGGACGTACAGCGGCTCGCGGGCTGCTCGTTCGGGGTGACCGCGCCCGAGGAGCTGCGGCTGGCCGCCGAGGCACTCGTCATCGAGATGGGCGGCGAGCCGGAGTGGATCTCCGAGGAGAACCGCCCGCTCTACCACGCGGCCCTCGCCCTCGGCGCCAACCACCTGGTCACCCTGGTCGCCCAGTCCATGGAGCTGCTGCGCACGGCCGGTGTCGAGGCCCCCGACCGGATGCTCGGCCCGCTGCTCGGCGCCGCCCTGGACAACGCCCTGCGCTCCGGCGACGCGGCGCTGACCGGGCCGGTCGCGCGTGGGGACGCGGGCACGGTCGCCGCGCACGTCACGGAGCTGCGCCGGCATGCCCCGCAGGCCGTCGACGGCTATCTGGCGATGGCCCGCGCCACGGCCGACCGGGCGCTCGCGCACGGCCTGCTGAAGCCGGAACTCGCCGAGGACCTCCTCGGTGTCCTCGCCGGTGGCACGAACGGCACCCACGGCACCCACGGCACCGAGGGGAACAGCTGATGAGCACCGCCCTGCTGCGCACCGCCGACGAACTGCACGCGCGCGTGCGGCACGGTCGCCGCGCCGTCGTGATGACCATGGGCGCCCTGCACGAGGGCCACGCCACGCTGATCCGCGGCGCACGCGAGATCGCCGGCCCGCACGGCGAGGTCGTCGTCACGGTCTTCGTCAACCCGCTGCAGTTCGGGGCCGGCGAGGACCTCGACCGCTACCCGCGCACCCTGGACGCCGACCTGAAGATCGCCGAGCAGGCGGGCGCGGACGTCGTGTTCGCCCCGTCGGTCGAAGAGGTCTACCCGGGCGGGCAGCCCCAGGTGCGGGTCACCGCGGGGCCGATGGGCACGCTCCTGGAGGGCGCCGCACGGCCCGGGCACTTCGACGGCGTCCTGACCGTCGTCGCCAAGCTGCTGCACCTCACCCGGCCCGACGCGGCCCTGTTCGGGCAGAAGGACGCCCAGCAGCTGGCCGTGATCCGGCGCATGGTGCGGGACCTGAACTTCGGCATCGAGATCGTCGGCGTACCGACGGTGCGCGAGGCCGACGGGCTCGCGCTCTCCAGCCGCAACCGCTATCTGTCGGTCGACGACCGGCGCACGGCGCTCGCGCTGTCGCGCGCGCTGTTCGCCGGGCGCGACCGGCACGCGGCACAGGAGGCGTTGCGCGCGCGGGCGCTCGAGGTGCCGTCCACGCGGGCGCGCGCCGAGGCGCTCAGCGCCATAGGGGAGTCCCGCGCCGCGGCCGACGCGCACGCCGTCGCCAAGGCCGTACCGAACGCCGCTGCCGCCGTCCGTGCGGCCGCGCGGACCGTCCTGGACGAGGCCGCCCACTACGATCCGCCGCTCGAACTGGACTACCTCGCCCTGGTCGACCCCTCCGACTTCACCGAGATCGACGACGACTTCACCGGAGAGGCCGTCCTCGCCGTCGCCGCCCGGGTCGGGACGACCCGGCTGATCGACAACATCCCTCTCACCTTCGCCGCCCCCGGAGCCGCCTCGTGACCAGCACAGGCATACGACTGCACGCGCCCGCCCCCGGATGGTCCATCGACGCGGACGTGGTGGTGGTCGGGTCCGGCGTCGCCGGCCTGACCGCCGCCCTGCGCTGCGAGGCCGCCGGACTGACCACGGTCGTCGTCACCAAGGCACTCCTCGACGACGGCTCCACCCGCTGGGCCCAGGGAGGCGTCGCGGCGGCCCTGGGCGAGGGCGACACCCCCGAGCAGCACCTGGACGACACCCTGGTCGCGGGCGCGGGCCTGTGCGACGAGGACGCCGTACGGATCCTCGTCACCGAGGGCCCCGACGCGGTACGGCGGCTGATCTCGACCGGGGCCCACTTCGACACCGACGCGGACGGCGACATCGAGCTCACCCGCGAGGGCGGCCACCACCGGCGCCGGATCGCGCACGCGGGCGGGGACGCGACCGGCTTGGAGATCTCGCGCGCGCTGGTGGAAGCGGCTCGCGCGCGGGGCGTGCGGATGATCGAGAACGCACTGGTGCTCGACCTGCTGACCGACGCCGAGGGGCGCACGGCGGGCGTGACCCTGCACGTGATGGGCGAGGGCCAGCACGACGGCGTGGGCGCCGTGCACGCCCCCGCGGTCGTCCTCGCGACCGGCGGAATGGGCCAGGTCTTCTCCGCGACCACCAACCCGTCGGTGTCCACCGGAGACGGGGTGGCCCTGGCACTGCGCGCGGGAGCGGAGGTCTCCGACCTCGAATTCGTCCAGTTCCACCCGACCGTGCTGTTCCTCGGGGCCGACGCGGAGGGCCAGCAGCCGCTGGTCTCCGAGGCGGTCCGCGGCGAGGGCGCGCACCTGGTCGACGCGGACGGTGTGCGCTTCATGGTGGGGCAGCACGAGCTGGCCGAGCTCGCGCCCCGGGACATCGTCGCCAAGGGCATCATGCGGCGCATGCAGGAGCAGGACGCCGAGCACATGTTCCTGGACGCCCGGCACTTCGGCGCCGACATGTGGGAACACCGTTTCCCGACGATCCTGGCCGCCTGCCGGGCGCACGGCATCGACCCGGTCACCGAGCCCATCCCGATCGCGCCGGCCGCGCACTACGCCTCCGGGGGCGTGCGCACCGACGCGCGCGGGCGCACGACCGTGCGCGGGCTGTACGCGTGCGGCGAGGTCGCGTGCACCGGCGTGCACGGCGCGAACCGGCTGGCGTCCAACTCCCTCCTGGAGGGTCTGGTCTACGCCGAGCGCATCGCCGCCGACATCACCGCGCGGCACGCGGAGAACCGCCTCCACGCGCGCGTGCCCGTCCCGGTCCCGCACCCCGACAAGCCCGCGCACCCGCTGCAGGCCCCCGAGGCCCGGTTCGCGATCCAGCGGACCATGACCGAGGGCGCCGGCGTGCTGCGCTCCGAGGAATCCCTGGCCAGGGCCGCCGAGCAGCTCCAGCGCCTGCACACCGAGGCCCGTGACGCCCTCGCCGAGAACGGCAAGACCGCCGAGCCCGGCGTGGACACCTGGGAGGCCACCAACCTCCTGTGCGTCGCGCGCGTGCTCGTCGAGGCGGCCCGGCGCCGCCAGGAGACCCGCGGCTGCCACTGGCGCGAGGACCACGCCGACCGCGACGACACCGTGTGGCGCCGCCATATCGTCGTACGGCTGAATCCGGACCGGACGCTGGCCGTAGGCACCACCGACACCGCAGACTTCCCCCCGACCCGGCCGCACCAGCCACCCCAGGAGCAGTGACGACGTGAGCACCAACGACCTTCCCCTCGCCGACGGCGGCGGCTGCGGCGACGGCTGTGCCTGTGGCGCCGAGGGCGACGAGGAGTACCTGGAGTGCGGGCTCGACCCCGCGCTCGCCGAGCTCCTCGCCGCCGCCGGACTCGACCCCGTGGAGGTCGAGGACATCGCCAACGTGGCCATCCAGGAGGACCTGGACAACGGCGTGGACGTGACGACCGTCGCGACGATCCCCGAGGAGGCCGTGGCGACCGCCGACTTCGTCGCGCGCGAGGCGGGCGTCGTCGCGGGGCTGCGGGTCGCCGAGGCCGTGGTCTCCGTGGTCTGCACGGACGAGTTCGAGGTCGAGCGGCACGTCGAGGACGGCGACCGGGTCGAGGCCGGGCAGCCGCTGCTGTCGATCACCACCCGCACCCGCGACCTGCTCACCGCCGAGCGCAGCGCGCTGAACGTCCTGTGCCGCCTCTCCGGCATCGCGACCGCCACGCGCGCGTGGGCGGACACGCTGGAGGGCACGCGGGCACGCGTGCGTGACACCCGCAAGACCACTCCGGGGCTGCGCTCCCTGGAGAAGTTCGCGGTGCGCTGCGGCGGCGGCGTCAACCACCGGATGTCACTCTCCGACGCGGCCCTGGTCAAGGACAACCACGTGGTCGCCGCCGGTGGCGTCGGCCCGGCCTTCAAGGCCGTGCGCGAGGCCTTCCCGGACCTGCCGATCGAGGTCGAGGTCGACACCCTGCACCAGCTGCGCGAGGTCGTCGACGCGGGCGCCGACCTGATCCTGCTGGACAACTTCACGCCGGGGGAGTGCGAGGAGGCGGTGGCGATCGTCGGCGGGCGTGCGCTGCTGGAGGCGTCCGGGCGGCTCACCCTGGAGAACGCGCGGGCGTACGCGGACACCGGCGTGGACTTCCTGGCCGTCGGTGCCCTGACCCACTCCTCGCCGATCCTGGACATCGGCCTGGATCTGCGCGAGGCGGTGTGACCCCATGCTCCTCACGATCGACGTCGGCAACACACACACCGTCCTCGGGCTCTTCGACGGCGAGGACATCGTCGAGCACTGGCGCATCTCCACGGACGCGCGCCGTACCGCCGACGAGCTGGCGGTGCTCCTCCAGGGACTGATGGGCATGCACCCGCTGCTCGGCGACGAACTGGGCGACGGCATCGACGGGATCGCGATCTGCGCGACCGTGCCGTCCGTGCTGCACGAGCTGCGCGAGGTCACCCGGCGGTACTACGGCGATGTCCCGGCGGTGCTGGTGGAGCCGGGGGTGAAGACGGGGGTGCCGGTCCTCACCGACAACCCCAAGGAGGTCGGCGCGGACCGGATCATCAACGCGGTCGCCGCCGTCGAGCTGTTCGGCGGCCCGGCGATCGTCGTCGACTTCGGCACGGCCACGACCTTCGACGCGGTGTCCGCGCGCGGGGAGTACGTCGGCGGTGTGATCGCGCCCGGTATCGAGATCTCGGTGGAGGCACTGGGCGTCAAGGGCGCGCAGCTGCGGAAGATCGAGGTGGCCCGGCCCCGGAGCGTGATCGGCAAGAACACGGTGGAGGCCATGCAGGCGGGCATCGTGTACGGGTTCGCCGGGCAGGTCGACGGGGTGGTCGGCCGGATGGCGCGGGAGCTGGCGGAGGATCCGGACGATGTGACGGTGATCGCGACGGGCGGCTTGGCTCCGATGGTGCTGGGCGAGTCCTCGGTGATCGACGAGCACGAGCCGTGGCTGACGCTGGTGGGGCTGCGGCTGGTGTACGAACGGAACGTGTCGCGGACGTGAGCCGGGCGGGGGCGGGCGCATAGAGCGGCGGCGGCCAGGTGGGTGCCCCGTCGCGCCACGCCCCGCCCCCTATGTCGAGTTTGTCTGATTTACGCGTATCTTCGGTCCATGCCCACGCCACACGGATCCCGCGGCGGCATGGCGTTCGGTGCGGAGGAGCTGCGTGTGCTCCGCCGTGCTCTCGCCCTCGCCCTTCACCCCGGTCCCGCCTCCGCCGAGGACATCAAGGACTGTCATCGGCTCGCCGAGTCGTTCGACGAGGCGATGCGTGAGGGGGCCCGGCTGCGCGCCTTCCTGGTGGCCGATCTCGTCCGGTACCGCGCGGCCCTGCCGGGGACCGTCGCCGGTTATCTCGCCCTCCTGGAGGAGGCGCTGAGCGCCGGGCACCGGCCCACCCCGGACGACCTCGCCGCGCTGCGGGCACTGCGCGGGAACGCAGGCGCCGCGGCGCTGCTCGACCGCTGCCAGGACCTCGCGGAGCGTGATGTGCGGGCACGGCTGGCGCAGGGGGCCCGCAAGGTGCCCGCACCGGCCGTTCCGGCGTCCAGGGTCCGTCTGACGGCCCTGCCGGGCGGTGTGGCCAAGGAGCCGCAGAAGAAGCCGAAGGAGAAGCCCGCCGAGCGGCCCGCCCCGCAGCCCGCGGCCCCCGAGCCTGTCGTGCCGAAGCGGCCCATTCCGACCCCGGGCGAGGTCTTCCCCCGGCGCCGGCCCACCCCGCCGCCCGCCGGGTCACCGCAGCAGCTCGCCGCCGGCTGAGCAAAACGGCAGCTCGCGCGCGTTGCGTGACGCTTCGCCCACCCCGCACCTTTCGCCCGGTACCCCCTGGCTACCCTGGACCCATGGACTACGTCTCCGCGCTCCTGCCCCCGGTCGTCATGGCCATCTTCTTCATCGGTGTGGTCCGGGTGATCGTGAAGACCCAGGGCGGCGCCGCCAAGGCCAAGGAGGACGCCGCCGTGGACGCCGCCCTCGCGCGCGCGGAGAGCGCCCGGCAGCCCTCCGCCCCGACCGGCGACGCCTGATCGCGGACGCCTCCGGGCGTACGACTCGCCGCACGGTCACAGCCGCACCTGCCGGGCCGTACGCCCTTTTTGCCCGCCTTTGTTGGCGAAAGTGCCCGTTCGGCACGCCATTGGCGGGATCTCCCACTATTGTTCTGAGCTGTGCCTCGCCCATTGGGAGAACTCGAAGACGCGGTCATGACGCGGGTGTGGAAGTGGAACCGCCCGGTGACCGTTCGAGAAGTCCTGGAAGACCTCCAGCAGGAACGGTCCATCGCGTACACCACGGTGATGACCGTTTTGGACAATCTCCATCAGAAGGGCTGGGTGCGACGGGAGGCCGAAGGGCGTGCCTATCGATATGAGGCCGTCTCCACCCGGGCCGCCTACGCCGCCGCCCTCATGAACGACGCCTGGTCGCAGAGCGACAACCCGGCCGCCGCTCTCGTCGCCTTCTTCGGGATGATGAGCGACGAACAGCGCCAGGCTCTGCGGGACGCCGTACGGATCGTGCAGGGTCCGGATACGCCGGAACGGCGGGAAGAACGCGAAGAGCGCGAAGCCCCGCAACGCGAAGACCAGGAAGCCCCGCAAGAGGAGAACCCCGGCTCCGTGGTGGACCGCGGCGGGCGATAGCGTCCGCTCATGTCAGTGATGCGCCCCGAAGTCACCGCAAAAGCCATCACCGTCCGGCGGGCCCGGACCAGCGATGTCCCGGCGGTGCGCCGACTCCTTGACGCGTACGTCCGTGACCGCATCCTCCTCGACAAAGCCACGGTGATGCTTTACGAGGACATCCAGGAGTTCTGGGTCGCGGAACGCGACGACAACGCCGAGGTGGTCGGCTGCGGTGCACTGCACGTGATGTGGGAAGACCTCGCCGAAGTGCGCACTCTCGCGGTGAAGCCCGGCCTCAAGGGCGCCGGTGTCGGTCATCAGTTGCTGGAGAAGTTGCTGGAGACCGCGCGTTGGCTTGGTGTTCGCCGAGTTTTCTGTCTGACCTTCGAAGTCGAGTTCTTCGGGAAGCACGGCTTCGTGGAGATCGGCGAGACGCCCGTGGACACCGATGTCTACGCGGAGCTGTTGCGTTCCTATGACGAGGGTGTCGCGGAGTTCCTCGGACTCGAACGAGTGAAACCGAACACCTTGGGCAACAGCCGGATGCTTCTGCATCTGTGATCGCCAAGAGGGATCGCGGCGGACAAGAGGCATCGGGGCGGAGTCGGGTGGGAGATCGGGCCGCTATTCCGGGCACCCCGCCTTGCCCAGGTGCCCTATGTCCGAAACGCGCATGTTTCCGGGCGGGAGCGGGCCCCTCGGTCTCTCCCAGGGGTTTGTGTTTTTCCCGCAAAAGCGGTTTGCTTTCCGACGTACTGCAGTACTGCATATAACAGGGGGCGGCGAAACGGCGGACGCCGCAGACCCCCGGCCCTGAAGTTATCGATGAAAGGAAATCCGGTGGCACAGAAGGTTCAGGTCCTTCTTGTCGACGACCTCGACGGCGGCGAGGCGGACGAGACCGTGACGTTCGCGCTGGACGGCAAGACGTACGAGATCGACCTCACGACCGCCAATGCGGACAAGCTGCGCGGCCTTCTCGACCCCTATGTCAAGGGCGGTCGTCGTACCGGTGGCCGTGCTTCGGGCGGACGCGGAAAGGCCCGTGTGGCTTCCGGCGGCAGCCAGGACACCGCGCAGATTCGCGCTTGGGCAAAGGAGAACGGCTACGAGGTCAACGACCGCGGCCGTGTTCCCGCGACGATTCGTCAGGCCTACGAGGACGCCAACAGCTGACTGTCCTCCGGCCCGCGGCCCACGCGCCGCAACCGGACCCGGTGGCACTCGGTGGCCACCGTGTCCACCAGCCGTACGAGATCGGGGGCGCCCCCAACGCCCCCCATGGCCGACCTCGTCGAGAGCGTCGACAGTGTCGGCAGCGAGGCTTCGACCTCGCCCCCCGACTCGGGGGGCCGCAACCAGACGGCGGCCCCCTGTACGGCTCCCAGGGGCCCCGAGGGCTCGACGGCGCCTTCGGCGGCTTCGGGAAGCGGTCGGGTGCCGATGGAGACCGGCTCGGGCCGCACCGGAGCGTCCATCCGGCCGTGCGCGCCCAGCGCTCGCAGGTCCAGGGCCAGCGAGCCCCACTCCAGCCAGTCCAGCAGCCCCGGCAGCTCCTCCGCGCTGCCCGCGGCCACCAGCAGCCGCATCCGGTCGCCCTGAAGCGCCACCGGAGAGCCCGGCCCCAGATGCCTGAGCGCCTTCGCGCCCGCCCCGGCCGGCACGTCCAGCACGTCGAAACGCACGCCCGTGACCAGCCGCAGCGGCTCTCCGGGCGCCGCGGGCACTGTCGCCCAGCCCAGATCGTTCTCGTACCAGTGCCGGAGCCGGGCCGCCCGCCCGTCCGGCCCGACGGCGCCCACCGGACCGGATGCGACGACGCAACCGGAGCCGGACGCGTCGCAAGAACCGGAACCGGAATCGAGCGAACGACGGGGGTGAGGGACCGTGGAAGCGGCCAGAGGGACCGTGCCAGCCATGCCAAGTGCAACTCTCGCAAGTCCCCCGGAGTTACGCTGGGTGTGCGTGCGAATGCGCAGGGTGCCGGAAGAGGGCGCGCGTGGGGGTCCGGAGAGACGCAAGGTTGTTCGCCCATAGCGGAGGGACCGGGGGCATCCGGCATGGACTGTCCGTCCGGGCGGGTAAGACATCCCTAGTGGGAGGGGGCGACACGCATGCGAGGCCGTCTCACGTTCGCCATCGGCGTACTGGAGGTAGGGGTAACTGCCTGGCCTGCGGGAACATCGTCTCGCACCATCGGGTTGGAGCAGATGTCGGCGTTCGGGGTCAGGAGGCCATCGACGGTGTCGGCAGTTGGAATGAGCGGTCCCCGCTTGCGGGACTAAGCTGCGGAAGGACAGAGAGGGGAAGTTCCCCCCACTGCCTGACCGCTCTGAGGAGCGATTAACGATGTTCGAGAGGTTCACCGACCGCGCGCGGCGGGTTGTCGTCCTGGCTCAGGAAGAAGCCCGGATGCTCAACCACAACTACATCGGCACCGAGCACATCCTCCTGGGCCTGATCCACGAGGGTGAGGGTGTCGCCGCCAAGGCCCTTGAGAGCCTCGGGATTTCGCTCGAGGCGGTCCGCCAGCAGGTGGAGGAGATCATCGGGCAGGGGCAGCAGGCCCCGTCCGGGCACATCCCCTTCACCCCCCGTGCCAAGAAGGTCCTGGAGCTGTCGCTCCGCGAGGCCCTTCAGCTGGGCCACAACTACATCGGCACGGAGCACATCCTGCTCGGCCTGATCCGTGAGGGCGAGGGCGTCGCTGCCCAGGTCCTGGTCAAGCTGGGCGCAGATCTCAACCGGGTGCGGCAGCAGGTCATCCAGCTGCTCTCCGGTTACCAGGGCAAGGAGACCGCCACCGCCGGCGGGCCTGCCGAGGGCACCCCCTCGACGTCCCTGGTCCTCGACCAGTTCGGCCGGAACCTCACCCAGGCCGCTCGTGAGTCCAAGCTCGACCCGGTGATCGGGCGCGAGAAGGAGATCGAGCGGGTCATGCAGGTGCTGTCCCGCCGTACCAAGAACAACCCGGTCCTGATCGGTGAGCCCGGCGTCGGCAAGACCGCCGTCGTCGAGGGCCTCGCCCAGGCCATCGTCAAGGGCGAGGTGCCCGAGACCCTCAAGGACAAGCACCTCTACACCCTGGACCTCGGCGCCCTGGTCGCCGGCTCCCGCTACCGCGGTGACTTCGAGGAGCGCCTGAAGAAGGTGCTCAAGGAGATCCGCACCCGCGGTGACATCATCCTGTTCATCGACGAGCTGCACACGCTGGTCGGTGCGGGTGCCGCCGAGGGCGCCATCGACGCGGCTTCGATCCTGAAGCCGATGCTGGCCCGCGGTGAGCTGCAGACCATCGGTGCCACCACCCTGGACGAGTACCGCAAGCACCTGGAGAAGGACGCGGCCCTGGAGCGCCGCTTCCAGCCCATCCAGGTCGCCGAGCCGTCCCTGCCGCACACGATCGAGATCCTCAAGGGTCTGCGTGACCGGTACGAGGCCCACCACCGGGTCTCCATCACGGACGAGGCGCTGGTCCAGGCGGCCACCCTGGCCGACCGCTACATCTCGGACCGCTTCCTGCCGGACAAGGCGATCGACCTGATCGACGAGGCCGGATCGAGGATGCGCATCCGCCGGATGACCGCTCCGCCGGACCTGCGTGAGTTCGACGAGAAGATCGCCGCCGTCCGCCGGGACAAGGAGTCCGCGATCGACTCGCAGGACTTCGAGAAGGCCGCCTCCCTCCGCGACAAGGAGAAGCAGCTCCTGGCCGCCAAGGCCAAGCGGGAGAAGGAGTGGAAGGCCGGCGACATGGACGTCGTCGCCGAGGTCGACGGCGAGCTGATCGCCGAGGTGCTGGCCACGGCCACGGGCATCCCGGTCTTCAAGCTCACCGAGGAGGAGTCCTCGCGCCTGCTGCGCATGGAGGACGAGCTCCACAAGCGGGTCATCGGCCAGGTCGACGCCGTCAAGGCGCTGTCGAAGGCGATCCGCCGTACGCGTGCCGGTCTGAAGGACCCGAAGCGTCCCGGTGGCTCGTTCATCTTCGCCGGCCCGTCCGGTGTCGGTAAGACCGAGCTGTCCAAGGCGCTCGCCGAGTTCCTCTTCGGTGACGAGGACGCGCTGATCTCCCTCGACATGTCGGAGTTCAGCGAGAAGCACACGGTGTCGCGGCTCTTCGGTTCGCCCCCCGGTTACGTGGGCTACGAAGAGGGCGGCCAGCTGACCGAGAAGGTGCGGCGCAAGCCGTTCTCGGTGGTCCTGTTCGACGAGGTCGAGAAGGCTCACCCGGACATCTTCAACAGCCTGCTGCAGATCCTGGAGGACGGTCGCCTGACCGACTCCCAGGGCCGGGTCGTGGACTTCAAGAACACGGTCATCATCATGACGACCAACCTCGGCACCCGGGACATCTCCAAGGGCTTCAACCTGGGCTTCGCGGCCACGGGCGACACGAAGTCCAACTACGAGCGCATGAAGAACAAGGTGTCGGACGAGCTCAAGCAGCACTTCCGTCCCGAGTTCCTCAACCGCGTCGACGACGTGGTCGTCTTCCCGCAGCTCACGCAGGAGGACATCCTGCGGATCGTCGACCTGATGGTCGGCAAGGTCGACGAGCGCCTCAAGGACCGGGACATGGGCATCGAGCTCTCCCAGTCCGCCAAGGAGCTGCTGGCCAAGAAGGGCTACGACCCGGTGCTGGGTGCGCGTCCGCTGCGTCGCACGATCCAGCGCGAGATCGAGGACACGCTCTCCGAGAAGATCCTCTTCGGCGAGCTGCGCCCCGGTCACATCGTGGTCGTCGGCACGGAGGGCGAGGGCGAGGCGAAGACCTTCACCTTCCGGGGTGAGGAGAAGTCGGCACTCCCCGACGTCCCGCCGATCGAGCAGGCGGCCGGCGGAGCCGGTCCGAACCTGAGCAAGGAGGCGTAGCCCTTCCGGGGTTCGCCGAAGGAAGGGGCCGGTGCTTTTCGAAGCACCGGCCCCTTTCGCATACCGCCGCGCGGCATACCGCGTGCAGTGCCGTGGGATTACGACAGCTGGCCGTTGTAGTCCGGCAGCTTGAACGTCTTCTCCGCGTGGCCGCCCGAGAGGTCGGTGGCGCTGTTGCCGATGTTCGCGATGATCGTGTAGCCGTTGTTCTCGATGTCGACGCGCTGGGCGGTCTTGTAGGCGGCGACGTCCTTGAAGAGGTCGAAGAGGTTCCGGACGTACAGACCGGAGACGTCGTAGCCGTCGTGTTCGAGGTTGTACTCGGTCGGCAGGTAGATGATGCCCGGGCGGGCCGTGACGAAGAACAGGGAGACGCCGTGCTCCTGGGCGTATTCGGCGACGTTCAGGACCGGCTTGTTGGCCGGCTGGGGGTAGCTGAAGCCGAAGTCGGTCTCCAGCGTGGTGTTGTCGATGTCGAAGACGATCGCCTGCCTCTCGCCCGGCTTGGCGGCGGCGATGCGCTGCTTCAGGTAGGGCAGGGCCTGGTCCATCACGGACTGGCAGTCCTTCTGCCAGGTGGCGTAGTCGACCGTGGTGGAGCTGCTCTCCGTCGCGGCCTGGGCCGGCGCGGCCATCCCGGCGAGCGCGGCCATCCCGGCGAGCGCGGCCACGGAGACGGTGGTGACGGATATGCGGCGGGTCCAGGTGCCTGTGGTCATCGGTTGGGGTGTCCTCTCACGGTCCACGGCTGTGTCAGGGGCATGGTGAGTGGAGGAGGTGGCGTGGAGGGGGCCGTGGAGTTACCGGCAGGTAGGTTGGGGGAGGTGTGCGCCACATTTCCCTGCGTGCAGATCACGGCCGACGGTGACATAGCGCACGGACGAAACGCCTGTTACTAGCCGAGATAGTGGGACCCCGACAGGGCTGAAAGGGATTTTTTGCCCTTCGTGCCCAGTCGGATGGATGGCGGGTTCCGGGTTGGCTGGTCAAGGGCGCTCTGTCAAGAAAGAGTCAATTTTATGCATAGGTACTAGGAGATACCGTAGATAAGGGGGTTTGAGGGGTGCGCGGCCTTCGGGTTACCAAGGGATTCCCCGTCGTCTACCCCACGAGGTTCCGATGTCCCTGCGCGCCGCTGTCCGTGCCACCCGTACGTCCTCGCTCCGCAAGCGGGCCGCCGTTCTGGCCGCCGGTGTCGGAGTCACCGCCGTGGTGGGGTCCGGGGTCGCGTCGGCCGCCACCTCCAGTGCCGCCGCCTGGGTCGAGCCGGTGAAGAAGTACACCCTCTCCTCGAGCTACGCCCAGGCCGGCGCCCTGTGGACCGCCAAGCACAGCGGGCAGGACTTCGCCGTGCCGACCGGCACCCGGGTCGTCGCCGCGCACGGCGGCACCGTCGTCAAGGCCGGCGGCAACGGCGCGGGTGACGGTCCCGCGTACGGCAACGCCATCGTCATCAAGCACGGCGGCGGCCAGTACTCGCAGTACGCGCATCTGTCGCGCGTCGACGTCAAGGTCGGTCAGATCGTCACGACCGGTCAGCGCATCGGGCTGTCCGGCAGCACCGGCAACTCCACCGGGCCGCACCTGCACTTCGAGATCCGTACGACCCCGCACTACGGCTCCGCCGTCGACCCGGTCGCCTTCCTCCGCGCCAAGGGCGTGATCCTCTGAGCGGCGTGACCGTCCAACAGGCCGCATGACCCTCTAGGCGGAGTGACCGGACCCCCGGTGGGCCTGGGTCACCAGGTCCAGGGCGACCTCCAGAACGGCTTCCTGCTTCTTCTCGGGGTCGCCTTCGAGGTCCTGCATGACGAACATGCCCGCGTGCAGCGTGAACATCGCGCTGATGCAGCGGACCTGGTCGGTCAGGGGCGCGTCCGGATCGATGATGATGTTCCGCAGGCCGCGCATCCGGTCCTTGAAGGTGTCGCCGATCCGCAGCTCCCGCACGGTCGCCTGGTTCTCCTGCATGAAGCGGAACAGCGGCCCGGCGGCGGCGAGCGCCTGGCTGTAACGCCGTACGATCTCCTGCTTGGTCTCCAGGGTGTGCGGCTGGTCCTTGCCCCACTCGATCAGGTCCTGGATCGGCTGGGTCAGGTCCTCGAAGACGCTGACCAGGATCTCTTCCTTGGTCTTGAAGTGGTAGTAAAGGGCCGCCTTGGTCACGTCGAGGCGCTCGGCGATCTCCCGCAGGGAGGTCTTCTCGTAGCCCTGCTCGGCGAAGAGTTCGAGCGCCACGTCCTGGATGCGCTGGCGGGTGTTGCCCCGGCGCTGCTGCTTGGTGCCGTCCATGGTGACGCCCATCCTCTTACTCCTCGCACTCCCGCGAAAACTCGCCCTGTCGGATGCCGACGTCCGGTCCGTTAAACTTACTTGACGACCGGCTAGTGACAGGTTTACCTTTCCAGTGTACTGAACTAGCCGGGCGGCAAGTAAGTAGCTGTCGCCAGGGGGAGTGGGAGAGATGGCGGACACCCAGGCGGCCGGCACCGGCCAGGAATCACCGGGGGCACCGGTCGCGGCGGACTCGTCGGCGAAACAGCCCAGGAGCGTGCGGGTCGTGATCCTCGCGCTCATGGTCGCGATGATGCTCGCGATGCTCGACAACATGATCGTGGGTACGGCGATGCCGACGATCGTGGGTGATCTCGGCGGCCTCGAACATCTGTCGTGGGTCGTGACCGCCTACACCCTCGCGACCGCGGCGGCCACCCCGCTCTGGGGCAAGCTCGGTGACATGTACGGGCGCAAGGGCGCCTTCATGACCTCCATAGTCATCTTCCTGATCGGCTCCGCGCTCAGCGGCATGGCCCAGAACATGGGCGAGCTGATCGGGTTCCGGGCCATTCAGGGGCTCGGTGCCGGTGGTCTGATGGTCGGCGTCATGGCGATCATCGGTGACCTCGTGCCGCCCCGTGAGCGCGGCAAGTACCAGGGCATGATGGCCGGCGTCATGGCGCTCGCGATGATCGGCGGCCCGCTGGTCGGCGGCACCATCACCGACAACTGGGGCTGGCGCTGGGCCTTCTACATCAACCTGCCGCTCGGCGTGGTCGCGCTGGCCGCCGTCAGCGCCGTACTGCACCTGCCGAAGAAGCGGAGCAAGGCGCGTATCGACTACCTCGGCGCCGGTCTGCTCACCCTCGGCATCACCTCGATCGTGCTGGTCACCACCTGGGGCGGCTCCCAGTACGCCTGGACGTCCGCGCGGATCATGGAACTGATCGCCATCGGTGTCGTCTCGCTGGTCGGGTTCGTCTTCTGGCAGACCAAGGCCGCCGAGCCGGTTGTGCCGCTGCACATCTTCCGCAGCCGCAACTTCACCCTGATGTCGATCATCGGCTTCATCGTGGGCTTCGTGATGTTCGGCGCCACGCTCTTCCTGCCGCTGTACCAGCAGTCTGTACAGGGCGCGTCCGCGACCAACTCCGGTCTGCTGCTGCTCCCGATGCTCGGCGCGATGCTGGTGACCTCGATGGTCGCCGGACGGGTCACCACCAGCACCGGCCGCTACAAGATCTTCCCGCTCGCGGGCGGTGTGCTGCTGACCGTCGGCCTGTACCTGCTGTCCACGATGGACACCGACACCACCCGGTTCATCTCCGGCGTGTACATGGCCGTCGTCGGCCTCGGCATGGGCTGCCTGATGCAGATCACCATGCTGGTCGCGCAGAACAGCGTGGAGATGAAGGACATGGGCGTCGCGTCCTCGTCGACCACCCTGTTCCGTACGCTCGGCTCCTCCTTCGGTGTCGCCATCATGGGCGCGATCTTCAACAACCGCGTCCAGGACGAGATGACCGCGCGGGCCGGGGCGCTGGGCTCGAAGGTCACCGAGCAGTCGGCCTCGCTGAACGCGGCGAGCCTGGCGAAGCTGCCGGCCACGGTCCGCGAGGCATACCAGCACGCGGTGTCGGCCGGCACCCACTCGGCGTTCCTGCTCGGTGCCGTGATCGCCGTGGTGGTCGTGGTGGCGGCGGTGTTCGTCAAGGAGGTGCCGCTGCGGGGCGGCCCCCAGAAGGCGGGCTCCGACGAGGCGGCGCCGCTGGCGGTGGTCGAGGCGGTCTGAACGGCCCCCTCCTCGCTTGTCCTCGAACGCCGGTCGGGCTGGTCTGTCCAGCCCGGCCGGCGTTGTCAGTGGCCCGTGTCACCATCGGCCCCATGGACAGACTGCGTCGGCTGCGCCTCGCCAAAGACGCCATGGACCGGGACTGGGCCGACCCGGACCTGGACCTCGACGCGGTCGCTGCGCACGCCGGGTACTCGCGGTATCACTTCATCCGCGCCTTCAAGGAGGCCTACGGCGAGACGCCCGGCCAGTATCTGACGCACCGCAGGATCGAGCGGGCCCAGGAGATGCTCCGCGGCGCCAACCTCACCGTCACCGAGATCTGCCACCTGGTCGGCTTCAGCAGCCTGGGTACGTTCTCCAGCCGCTTCAAGGCACGTACCGGACTCAGTCCCACCGAGTACCGGACCGAGCACGTGGGCAGCGGTGCCTCCCTCATCCCCGGCTGCTACGCCATGCTCTGGGCCGGCGGCTTCCGGAACAGGAGCGCAACTTCCGAGAAGCGCGCCGACGACCCGCCCGCCTACCGTGACGGACAGGAACAGCAACCGTCCGGCAGGAGAGCACAGCCATGATCCAGGGCCTGGCCATCACCACCGTGTGGACCTTCGACCAGCAGCGCACCAAGGTGTTCTTCACCGAGAAGCTCGGCTTCGAGGTACGCGACGACATCGCCATGGGTGACATGCACTGGGTCACCGTCGGCGCCAAGGGCCAGCCCGGCGTCGAACTCGCCCTGATGCGCCTGGACGGGCCGGGCCTCGACCCCGAGTCCGCGGACGCGCTGCGCACGCTGGTGGCCAAGGGCGCCCTGGGCGCCGGGGCGTTCCGCACCGACGACTGCCGAGGTGACTACGAGACCTTCCGGGCGCGGGGCGTCGAGTTCGTCCAGGAGCCCAAGGAGCGGCCGTACGGCATCGAGGCGATCTTCCGCGACGACAACGGCAACTGGTACTCACTGACCGAGCGCAGCGAGGAGCTCGACTTCTCCAAGGAGTTCTGAGCATGTCCGTGCACGAGGGCCCCGATCACACCGCCGTCCGCGTCGCCCTGTGGCGGGCGCTGCACCGGCGCGCCGACGTACCGCCGTACGTCATCGAGGACGAGGCCGGGCTGCGGCTCGCCGGGCCGGAGGCCGGGGACGACTGGCGGGCGCGGCCGGACATGGACGCCGAGGCCACCCGGCGGACCCGGGCGTCCATCGTGGCCCGGGCCCGGTTCGTCGAGGACCTGGTGCTGGCGGCGGCCGGGCGCGGGGTGGACCAGTACGTCGTCCTGGGCGCCGGTCTCGACACGTTCGCGCAGCGCCGCGCGTCCGACGCGGTGGCCGCCGGGCTGCGGGTGTTCGAGGCCGACCGGGCCGGGGCCGTGGCATGGAAGCGGCGGCGGCTGACCGAGCTGGGGTACGGGGTGCCGGGCTGGCTGCGGCTGGTGCCGGTGGACTTCGAGGGGGACTGGTGGGTGCAGCTGGTGGCCGCCGGCTTCGAGCCGGGCCGGCCGGCCGTGGTGGCCTCGGCAGGGGTCACCATGTACCTCACCGAGGACGCCGTCGCCGCCACCTTCCGGCGCATCGCCGGGCTGGCCCCCGGGTCGACGCTGGTCACGACGTTCCTGCGGCCGATCGAGGACGTCGAGCCGGACCAGCGGGAGCAGCTGCGGGTGGCCCAGCGGGGCGCGCAGGCCTCCGGTACGCCCTTCCTGAGCTTCTACACGCCGGAGCGGATCGCGGCCCTGGCCAGGCAGGCCGGTTTCCGCGAGACCCGGCATGTGCCGGCGGAGGAACTGGCCGAGCGCTACTTCACCGGCCGAACGGACGGCCTGCGCCCCTCACGCGGCGAGGAACTGCTCGTGGCCACGACCTGAGCCTCAACGGCTCGCCTGAGTCGGGCCCGGCGGCATCGGATAGCTCCCCGTGGCCGTCGGCGCGTGCTCCGGCAGCCACAGCACGGCCACCGCGCCCTCCGCCGGGATGTGCTCCGGCGCGCCCACCGGCCGGATGTTGCGGAAGGTCAGGCGGGCGCCCAGGACGCGGGCCTGGCCGGCCGCGATGGTCAGGCCCAGTCCGTGACCCTGCCCCGCGCGGTCCTCGCTGCCGGTGCGGAAGCGACTCGGGCCCTCGGCGAGAAGCTTCTCCGGGAAGCCGGGGCCGTGGTCGCGGACCCGGATGACCCGGCCCTCGACGGTCACCTCGATGGGCGGCCTGCCGTGCCGGGCCGCGTTGGCGAGCAGGTTGAACAGCACCCGCTCCAGGCGGCGCGGATCGGTGGTGACCTCCGACTCGTGCACCACCCGCACCTCGATCTCCGGGTCCTTCGCGGCCACCCGCCGGGCGACGAACTCGCCCAGCATGATGTCCTGCAGCTCGGCCCGCTCGGAGGCGCTGTCGAGCCGGGCCACCTCCAGCACGTCCTCGACGAGGGTGCGCATCGCCTTCGCCCGGTCGAGGACCAGCTCGGTCGGGCGGCCGGGCGGGAGCAGTTCGGCCGCCGTGAGCAGTCCGGTCACCGGCGTGCGCAGCTCGTGCGCGATGTCGGCCGTCACCCGCCGCTCGGCCTCGAGGCGCTGCTGCAACGCGTCCGCCATGGCGTCCACCGCACGCGCCAGGTCGTCGGTCTCGTCCCGTACGACCCCGCCGATCGCCTCCCGCACCCGCACGTCCGGCTCGCCCTGGGCGACCTGGTTGGCCGCGGCCGCCGCCTTGCGCAGCCGGCGGGAGAGCTGCCCGCCGATCAGCACGCCGAGCGCGCTGCCGCCGAGGACGACCGCGATGGAGCCGATGACGAGGGCCTGGTCGAGGTCCTTCAGCACGTTGCTGCTGCGGTTCGGGAAGGTGCCGTGCAGGGACAGCACGCGCCCGTCCTTGGCCTGCACCGCCGCCCAGATGTCCGGCGCGCCGCCACCCGGATCGATGACGTCGGTCGCCCGGCGGCCCGCGTCGACCCTCTCGCGCAGCGCCGGCGGCAGCTCGGGGTCGTTGATCTTGACGTCGGGGAAGTTCGCCCGCCCGTACAGCTCGTAGTTGCGCTGGCCGATCTGCAGCCGCTCGTTGGCCAGGTCGCGTGCGTTGTCCAGCATCGAGACCCGGGCGGCGTTGTGCACCACCAGGCTCAGCGCGATCGCGACGAGCGCGCCGACCAGCGCGATCGCCGCGCTCAGCTTCCACCGGAGTCCGGTGCGCAGCCGCGGACCTCGGTGCCGAATGGATCTCCGGATGGATCTGATGAGCCCCCGCATGGCCGCCCCGCTCAGGCCTTCAGCTTGTAGCCGAAACCGCGGACCGTCTCGATCCGGTCCTGGCCGATCTTCGTACGCAGCCGCTGCACATGGACGTCCACGACCCGGGTGTCCCCGCCCCAGCCGTAGTCCCAGACCCGTTCCAGCAGCTTGTCGCGGGAGAGTACGGTCCCCGGTGCCGAGGAGAACTCCAGGAGCAGCCGCATCTCGGTCGGCGTGAGCGCGACCGGCTGTCCGGCCCGGCGCACCTCCATGCCCTCGGTGTCGATCTCCAGCTCTCCGAAGGTCAGCGGGCCGCCGGTCACCGCGGCCGCGTCCTCGTGCGGCCGGTCGGCGCCGCTCGCGTGCCCGAAGCGCCGCAGTACCGCACGGATCCGGGCGACCAGCACCGCGCCGTCGAACGGCTTGGTGACGTAGTCGTCGGCGCCCGCCTCCAGACCCAGCACCACGTCGATGGAGTCGGCACGCGCCGACAGCATGATCACCGGCACCGTGGACTCGTCGCGGATGCGCCGGCACAGGCTCACCCCGTCCAGGCCCGGCACCATCACGTCGAGCAGCGCGATGTCGGGCCGGTCGGCGCGGAACGCCTCCAGTCCCGACAGCCCGTCGGGCATGGCGGTGACCGCGAAGCCGTCCCGCTCCAGGGCGAGCTGGGTGGCCTCGCGGATGACGTCGTCGTCCTCGACGAACAGGACGTGGGTCTGGTCTGCCATCCCGGCTCTCTCGTGTGGTCGGTGTGGGATCAGCCGGCGGGGTCAGCCGGCGGGGGAGGGGACCGGCGTGGCGTCGTCGCCGCTGCCGGTCGCGTTGCCGTAGTCGGTGTGGTGGAAGTCCTCCTGGACGAAGCGCCCCGCGGCCCAGCTGTAGGTGATCACGTTCTCACCGGACGGGCTCGACACCGGGTCGCCCTTCTCGTACACCTGTTTGGTCACGCTCAGATCGCCCCGGTCGATCTCCGCGTAGACCGGGGACTCCTCGGCCTTGAAGACATTCTTGTACGCGCCGCTCTCGTCGCGGTACACATATGCCCCCACCCCGACCGCGTCTCCGCAGGTCAGCACGTTCACGACGACGTCCTCGACCGGGCCGCCGGTCAGATCGCCGTAGGTCACGTCGACCGGGTACTCGTCGCCCGCGCACGGCTTCAGGTCCCGCTTCACGGTGGCCGAGACCGCCGGATCGGCCTTGACCAGAGCGACCGCGTCGACCTTCGCATAGGTCTGGGACGGGTTGGGCGAGGGGGAGGCGGCGGCCGGGGCCTTCTCCGCCGAGTCCGCGTGCGCCGGGCCCTCGTCCCGGGCGCCGGTGCCGCCCGTGCCGCAGGCGGCGGCGAAAAGGGCGAGGGCGGCGAGCACGGCCGCCGCCGTGGTCACCGCCTGTGCACTCGCTGAGCCCCGGCTGGGCCCTGTGCCGGTCAGGCCGCGCAACGCTCCCGCTCCTCACGCTCCAGCGCGCGTGCGTCGAGGTCGCGTGACTCCAGCTCCTCGCGGAGCCGGGCGAGCGCCCGGTGCAGCGTGCTCTTGACCGTTCCGGCCGACATGCCGAGGGCGGCGGCCGTCTCCTCCGTGGACATCTGCTCCCAGTGTCGCAGCACGACGACACTTCGCTGCTTCGGTGCCAGAACCTTCATGATGTCCATGAGGAGCGCGCGGTCGGCGTGCTGCTCGGTGGAGTCCTCCACACAGGCGTCGGGCAGCTGCTCGGTCGGGACCTCCTCCAGCTTCCGGGCCCGCCACCACTCGGTCCGCGTGTTGATCATGACCCGGCGCAGATAGGCGTCCGCGAGCCGCTTGTCCTCGATGGTCTCCCAGCGGCCGTACGTCCGCACCAGCGCGGTCTGGAGCAGGTCCTGGGCGTCCGTCGGGTCCGGGACCAGCCGGCGGGCACTGCGCAGCAGCGCGTCCTGTCGGGTGCGGACGTACTCCTCGAATTCGAGCACCTCGCCCTGCGCCATGATCAACCGCCTCCCGATCCCCGTTTTCCCCGGCCCTGTGCCTGAGTTCCTGCTGTCCCGCGGTCCTGGCGGGCACAGAAACGAAGCTACGGACCTGTTGTCACGGGGCTGTGCGGAGCAGCCTTCGGCTAGCAATCGGCTGTCCGTCGGTTGTGTAACGGAAGTAGGCGCGGGGTAAGCGAACGGGGTTGTATGTCCGGGTATTGAGTGATTTGCCGCCACGCTGGGGTCGTAACACAGCCCCTTCTCCTGTGATGTGGCTGTACGTCAGCCCAGCGGAAGCCGGTACAGGCCGCCCGCGAGCGGCTCCACCAGGCCGTCAGATACCAGTCCGTCCAGCGCGCGCGCCCGCTGCACCGGCTCGTGCCACACCCGGTCGAGCACCGCCTGCGGCACGGGGGCGTGTGCCTCGCGCAGTACGGCCAGCAGTTTGCCGCGCACCTGCCGGTCGGTACCGGCGTACGTCTGCCCACGCCGGGGCGGCCCCTCGTGCTCCGGCTTGCCGGCCAGCCGCCAGGCGCAGTCCCCGGCGATAGGGCACCGCAGGCACGTCTCGTTCTTCGCCGTGCACACCAGCGCTCCCAGCTCCATGGAGGCGGCGGCCCAGCGGGCGGCGGTCCGCTCGTCCTCGGGCAGCAGTTCACGGGCGAGCTTGCGCTCGGCGGCGGTGGTGGCGTTCGGCGGGTACTGCACACCGGTCACGGCCCGCGCGAGAACCCGCCGCACATTGGTGTCGAGCACGGCGTGCCGCTGCCCGTACGCGAAGGAGGCGACGGCCGCGGCGGTGTACTCGCCGATGCCGGGCAGCGCGAGCAGCTGCGCGTGATCCGTCGGTACGTCGCCGTCGTGCCGTTCCGTTATGGCGACGGCGGCGCCGTGCAGCCGCAGGGCGCGGCGCGGGTAGCCGAGTCGGCCCCAGGCGCGGACCGCCTCGCCGGGCGCCTCGGCGGCGAGGTCCGCGGGGCGCGGCCAGCGGGCCAGCCACTGCTCGTAGACGGGCAGCACCCGGCTGACCGGGGTCTGCTGCAACATGAACTCGCTGACCATCACCCCCCAGGGGCCCGCCTCCGGGCGGCGCCAGGGGAGGTCACGGGCATGGGCGTCGAACCAGGAGATCACGGGGGCGTGGAGCTTCTCAGTCATGGCCCTCCCGATCCTGCCACGTCCGGCCACGGCTGGGTTGGACGTGGTTCACGGCGAGGCCGGTGCGGCCGCCGGTTCAGGGTCTGTCCGGCGCTGTTCGGCGCCCTCCTTCGGACCCGTCACGCGAAAAGGGGTTACGCCGACGGGAGTTGCCGAAATGATGATCCGGAAAAGTTGAGGTTTGGGCGGCGGGTGGGGCGAGGAACTGCACGGATCTCTCGTACAGTTTGCGCCGTGGGATCTCTGCGCAATCCGGTCGGGCCGCTTCCCTCCTCCATCTACTGGCGACGGAGGGTCGTCATGGTGTCCGTGGTCGCCGTGCTGGCGCTGCTGATCACCTGGATCGTCACGTCGAGTGGCGGGGGCGGCAAGAAGGGTGCCGACGGCTCGAACGGCAAGAATCCCGCGTCCACCATCACGCCGGGGCCGTCCGGCAGCGGGCCGGCGATCAGCCAGGCGCCGGGCGGGCGGGACGAGTCGAGCGGGGGCGGGGGCACGTCGTCCAGCACCGGTTCCGGTTCTGGTTCCGGCTCTGGTTCCGGTTCCGACGGCGGGAGTTCGGGCGGGTCGGGGGGCGGCTCGTCGGCCGGTTCCGCCGGTTCCTCGGGTTCCTCGTCGGGCTCGGGCGATGTCACCTCGGGCTCCGGCGGTACGGTCGCCTCGCTGCCGGGGACTTCCACCCTCCCCAACTGCACCGCCGCGGCCGTGTCGTTGAGCCTGAAGAGCCTGCACAACTCGTACTCGCCGGAGCAGACGCCGAGCTTCGAACTCACGGCGAAGAACACGTCGTCCAGCGACTGCAAGGTCGATCTCGGGCCGAAGAACGCGGTGTTGACTATCACGCCTGCCAGCGCGGACGACAGCTACTGGTCGTCGGCGGACTGCCCGAAGACGGCCGGGAGTCTCTGGTACCGGGTGCCGGCGGGGAGCAGCATCACCTACACCCTGAAGTGGGACCGCAAGCCGAGTGCTCCGCAGTGCGCGACGCCTTCGGCGGGGTCGGCCGGGGCCGGCACATATCTGGTGGAGGCCGAGACCCCGGGATTCACGAAGGCCCAGGCTTCTTTCGTACTGGCCGCGGATTAGCCGGGGCAGGGTGGGGTCGCTCTGAAGCCCCTTCAGCGGCGCGGGGCTGTATCGACAGGCGGCTGCCGCCGCGTGGGCGCGACCAGCCCCCACCGGCCCGCGGACGAACAGCACCGGCCCGCGGTCGACCCGTCTGCTCCGGCGGAGCTACACGTACCGTTCGAGAATCGACGACTCCGCCAGCCTCGACAGGCCCTCCCGGACGCTCCGCGCCCGCGCCTCGCCCACCCCGTCCACGGTCTGCAGGTCGTCGACGCTCGCGGCGAGCAGCTTCTGCAGGCCCCCGAAATGCTCCACCAACCGGTCGATGATCGCCCCGGGCAGCCGCGGAACCTTCGCCAGCAGCCGGAAGCCGCGCGGCGACACCGCCGAGTCCAGCGCCTCCGGTGAACCGGTGTAACCCAGCGCCCGCGCCACCGTCAGCAGTTCCAGCAGCTCCGCGTGGCTCAGCGCGTCCAGCTCGGAGAGCGCCTCGTCGACGGTGCGGGAGCGTTTTGCCGTGGGCTCGGGGACGTAGTCCCGGACCACCAGCTCGCGCTCGGGCTCGACACCGGCGATCAGCTCGTCCAGCTGGAGCGCGAGAAGCCGCCCGTCGGTGCCCAGTTCGACGACGTACTCGGCGATCTCCGTGGCGATACGGCGGACCATCTCCAGGCGCTGGGCGACGGCCGAGACATCCCGGACCGTCACCAGGTCCTCGATCTCCAGCGCCGACAACGTTCCCGCGACCTCGTCCAGGCGGAGCTTGTACCGCTCCAGCGTCGCGAGCGCCTGGTTCGCACGGGAGAGGATCGCCGCCGAGTCCTCCAGGACGCGGCGCTGCCCGTCGACGTAGAGCGCGATCAGCCGCATCGACTGGGAGACCGAGATCACCGGGAAGCCGACCTGTTTGGAGATCCGGTCCGCCGTGCGGTGCCGGGTGCCGGTCTCCTCCGTCGGGATCGTCGCGTCCGGCACGAACTGGACGCCGGCCCGCAGGATCTTCGACAGGTCGGAGGAGATCACGATGCCGCCGTCGAGCTTGCACAGCTCACGCAGCCGGGTCGCCGTGAACTCGACATCCAGGACGAAACCGCCCGTGCACATCGTCTCGACCGTCTTGTCGAAGCCGAGGACGATGAGCCCGCCGGTGTTGCCGCGCAGGACCCGCTCCAGGCCGTCGCGCAGGGACGTGCCCGGAGCCACAGCGCTCAGCGAGGCGCGCATCAGGCCATCGGAACCGGCACTCCCACCGGACTTTCCGGGAGCCGTCGCCCGGTCGTTGGCTGCCACTGCACTCCTCGGGTCGCAGGTTCTGAGGCGCTCCCGCACCCGCACGCGGTTCGTACGGACGGGCGAGACCAGGGCAAAGTCTACCGGCGCTCCTCCGCCTCCCGTGGGGCCTCTCGGCGACGGGAGCGCGGCAGCACCCGCAGCGCGTCTCCCATGTCGGCGACTTCCAGAACCTTCATGCCCGCCGGGATCTTGCCGGGATCGCCCGGTACGAGCGCGTGTGTGAAGCCGAGCCGGTGCGCCTCCGTGAGCCTGCGCTGGACGCCGGTGACCCGTCTGACCTCGCCCGCGAGGCCGACCTCGCCGATGGCGACCAGGTTCTTCGGGAGCGGGGTGTCGCTCGCGGCGGAGGCCAGGGCGAGGGCGATCGCCAGGTCGGCGGCGGGCTCGGAGAGCTTCACCCCGCCCACGGTCGCGGAGTAGATGTCCCGCTTGCCGAGCGCGCTGATCCGCCCGCGCTGCTCCAGCACCGCCAGCATCATCGAGACCCGGGAGGTCTCCAGGCCTGAGGTGGTCCGGCGCGGGGAGGGGATCTGGGAGTCCACGGTCAGCGCCTGGACCTCGGCGACCAGCGGGCGCCGGCCCTCCAGGGTGACCGTCAGGCAGGTACCCGGGACGGGTTCGGCACGTCGTGTCAGGAAAAGTCCGCTCGGGTCGGCGAGGCCCGTGATGCCCTCGTCGTGCAGTTCGAAGCAGCCGACCTCGTCCGTGGCGCCGTAGCGGTTCTTGACGCCCCGGACCAGCCGCAGCCGCGCGTGCCGGTCGCCCTCGAAGCTCAGCACGACGTCCACGAGGTGTTCGAGGAGGCGGGGACCGGCGATCGCGCCGTCCTTGGTGACATGGCCCACGAGAAGAGTCGACATGCCCCGCTCCTTGGAGGCACGGATGAGCGCCCCGGCCACCTCCCGTACCTGGGCCATGCCACCGGGCGCGCCGTCGATCTCGGGGGACGCGACCGTCTGCACGGAGTCCAGGATCAGCAGTGACGGCTTGACCGCGTCCAAGTGGCCGAGGACGGCGGCCAGATCGGTCTCGGCGGCGAGATAGAGGTGGTCGTCGATGGCGCCGATGCGGTCGGCGCGCAGCCGGACCTGGCTCGCGGACTCCTCGCCGGTGACATAGAGCGTGCGGTGCTCGTCGCTGGCCGACTTGGCCGCCACGTCGAGGAGGAGGGTGGACTTGCCGACGCCGGGCTCGCCGGCCAGCAGGACGACCGCTCCGGGGATCAGGCCGCCGCCGAGGACCCGGTCCAGCTCGGGCACGCCGGTCGGCCGCGCGGTGGCCTGGCGGCCGTCGACCTGGCCGATGGGCACCGCGGAGGTGGTGACACGGCCGGGTGTCGTCGTACGGACCGCGGGCGTGCCGTACTCCTCGACCGTCCCCCAGGCCTGGCACTCGGGGCAGCGACCGAGCCACTTGGCCGTCTGCCAGCCGCACTCGGTGCAGCGGTAGGACGGACGGTCCTTGGAGGTCTTGGTACGGGCAGCCATGCGGAAACCGTAGCCCCCGCCACTGACAGCGGGGCCAGGGAGGCGTCCGTGACGGATGTGGGTGGACGGATCCTGGCCACGCCACATCGGGAACGAGCCACGGAATATGCGGTTCCTGTCCCCTTATGAGGGATCGTTTCACCCGTACGGATTAAAAGAGCTCAAGGCGCAGGAAGGGGCCATCCGACGCCGCCTACGGTCGCACGGGTGATGAGCAGCAGTCCGGAGACCACGGCCCGAACGACCGGCACACACCGGGCGCACCGGGGAGCACGCTCGGCGCGCGATCGTACGGCGGCACGCGCGCTGGCGCAGCGACCGCCGGCGCGCTACGAGCCGTACCTGGACGGGCTGTTCACGTACTGCCTCTCGGTGCTGTGCGACCACGACGCGGCCACCGCCGCCCTCGGGGACGTCCTCGCGCTCGCCGAGCGGCGCGGCCAGCGCGTCCCGGAGGCCGCCGGAGACCGCAGGGCCTGGCTGTACGCGCTGGCCCGCTGGGCCTGTCTGCGCGGGCTTGCCGAGGCCAAGCAGAAACGTCAGGCCTCCCATGCGGCGGGGCGGCACACCGCCCCCGAACCGCTGCTCGCCGCCGAGACCGAGGAGCAGCGGCGCCGCGAACTCGCCCTGCTCGCCTGGCCCGAGGCCGCCGGCACCACCCCGGAGCAGCGCGAGGCGCTCGAACTCGCCGTACGCCACCACCTCGCCGCCCACGAGGTCGCCGCCGTCCTCGGCATGGACCTGGCCGGCGCCCGCGAACTGCTCGCCTCCGCCGCCTGCGAGGTGGAACGCACCCGCGCGGCGCTCGCCGTCGTCGAGACCGGCGGCTGCCCGAGCGTGTCCCACCTGACCGGGGACAGCCAGCTGGTGCTCAGCAGCGCCCTGCGCCGCGAACTGGTCCGGCATGTAGACGACTGTCCGCGCTGCCGCCGTACCGCCGAACGCGCTGCACCCGGGCGGTGGCCCGGCGCGATGACCACACCGGCCGAGCTGCCCGTTCTGGAGGCGCCCCGCGCGGCCCTGCACATGGCCATGGCGCATCCGCCACGCGCGCGTGGCGCCGCCGTTCCGCGCTTCGACCGGCGCGGTTTCCCGATGGACCCCAAAGACCGCGCGGCCCGCCGCGACCGGCTACGCGCGCGTGCCGTCACGACGACCGTGGTCGCCACGGTGGTGGCCGCGCCGGTGCTGGCCCTGTGGGCCGCGTACCGGGGCTCGCCTGCGGGAGAGGGCCACGAGGGCCCGTCCGCGACCGCGCGCGAGGCCTCCGGCCCCGACGCGCTGGGCGGCGACGCGGCCGGGGGCTACGAGAACGCCGGAAACGCCAGCACCAGACCCGGGCCGAGCATCGGCAGGGACGGCAAGGCCGATGTCTCGGTGGAGGTGATCAGCGTCGCGGGCGGCGACCGGAAGAAGGCGGCCGGTGCGGGGCACCTCGCGGTGACGGCCGCCAACGACGGCGACACGACGCTGATCACGCTCTCCGCGGCCGGGGGTTCGGCGGTGCGGTGGTCGGTGTCCACGTCGGCGGGATGGCTGTACTTCTCGCGCCCCTCGGGAACGCTCCGGCCGGGCGAGTCGTTCACGATCAAGGTGTACGTCGATCATCTGCGGGAGCCGGCCGGTCACTGGAGCGCGCGGGTGGCGGTGGCGCCGGCGGGCGCGGTGGTGTCGATCGACGGGTACGGGATGGCTCCGCCGGTGAGGAGGGGGCCGACCCCTCCGGTGACGCCGGTGCCGACGGTGACGGGGTCAGCTTCCGCCGATCCGACGCCGACGGCCCCGCCGAGCGAGTCGACGCCCACGCCGACACCCACCGAGTCGGACACGCCGAGTCCGACGGGGCCGGCTTCGCCGACGGAGAGCGAGAGTGCGGGTTCGTCGGCCAGTCCGTGAGTGGTGGGTGCGGTGTGTCGGCGGATGCGGCGTCGTTGTGGCTGGTCGCGCCCATGTGGCGGAGCCGCATATACAGCCCCGCGCCCCTGAGGGGCGCGCCGCACGCGGCGTCAGCCGACAGGATCCGCCGGATGCGGTGCCAGCAGTGGCAGCTGCGAAGCCAGGCGCTCCTCGCACAGCTCTGCCAGGCGGTCGTAGCCCGCCTTGCCCATCAGCTCGGTCAGTTCCGGGCGGTAGGAGACGTACACCGGGTCGCCCGCGCCGTGTGCCGAGGTTGCCGAGGTGCACCACCAGTGCAGGTCGTGGCCGCCCGGGCCCCAGCCCCTGCGGTCGTACTCGCCGATGGAGACCTGGAGGACGCGCGTGTCGTCGGGGCGGTCGATCCAGTCGTACGTGCGGCGGATCGGAAGCTGCCAGCAGACGTCCGGCTTGGTCTCCAGCGGCTCGCGGCCCTCCCGCAGCGCCAGAATGTGCAGCGAGCAGCCCGCGCCGCCCGCGAATCCGGGGCGGTTCTGGAAGATGCACGAGCCGTTGAACGGGCGGGTCTGGCGGGAGCCCTCGTCGTCCTCCGAGACCCAGCCGTTCCGCGTGCCCTCATCGTGGTGCTGCCAGATGTCCGGCGTGAGCCTCGACACATGACCGGCGACCCGCTTCTCGTCGTCCTCGTCGGAGAAGTGCGCGCCCAGCGTGCAGCAGCCGTCGTCCGCGCGGCCCGCCTGGATGCCCTGGCAGCCGCTGCCGAAGATGCAGTTCCAGCGGGAGGTCAGCCATGTCAGATCACAGCGGAACACCTGTTCGTCGTCCGCCGGATCCGGGAATTCCACCCATGCGCGCGCGAAGTCGAGGCCCTTCTCGTCCCCTGCCGGAGCCTGCTGTGACGTCTTCGACTTCTTCAGTGGCTTCGCTGGCTTCGCCCGAGAAGAACCGTCGGCGGATTTGGCGCCCTTGTGGTCCTTCGTCTTTTTCGTCTTTGGCACGTGTACAGGGTAAGTCGCCCGAGGCGGGTTCGTGGACGGCTCCGACGACGGGTTACCGGCCACCTGGCAGTAGCGTTCCGTACATGAGACTCGGTGTCCTCGACGTGGGATCCAACACGGTGCATCTGCTGGTGGTGGATGCGCACCCCGGCGCACGCCCGCTGCCCGCGCACTCGCACAAGGCGGAATTGCGCCTTGCCCAACTCCTCGACGGCAACGGCGCGATCGGTCCCGACGGGGTCGAGAAACTCATCGGTGTCCTCCATGGGGCCCTGCAGGCCGCGGAGGACAAGGGCGTCGAGGATCTGCTGCCGTTCGCCACCTCCGCCGTGCGCGAGGCCAGTAACGCCGATGACGTCCTCGCGCGCGTGAAGGCCGAGACAGGTGTCGAGCTCCAGGTCCTCACCGGCGCCGAGGAGGCCCGGCTGACCTTCCTCGCCGTACGCCGCTGGTTCGGCTGGTCCGCCGGAAAGCTGCTGGTCCTGGACATCGGGGGCGGCTCCCTGGAGGTCGCGTACGGCATCGACGAGGAGCCGGACACGGCCGTCTCGCTGCCGCTCGGCGCCGGCCGGCTCACCGCCGGCTGGCTCCCCGGCGACCCGCCCGCCTCGGACGACATACGGGCGCTGCGCCGCCATGTACGCGCCGAGATCGCGCGTACGGTCGGCGAGTTCAGCCGCTTCGGCGCCCCCGACCACGTGGTCGCCACGTCCAAGACCTTCAAGCAGCTGGCCCGTATCGCCGGCGCGGCCCGCTCCGCGGAGGGCCTCTACGTCCAACGCGAACTCAGGCGGAGCTCCCTTGAGACCTGGGTCCCGAGGCTGGCGGCCATGAACACGGCCCAGCGCAGCGCACTCCCCGGAGTCTCCGAGGGCCGGGCGGCCCAGCTGGTGGCGGGCGCGCTGGTGGCGGAGGCCGCGATGGACCTGTTCGGGGTGGAGACGGTGGAGGTGTGCCCATGGGCGCTGAGGGAGGGCGTCATCCTCCGGCGCCTTGATCACATGGGTTCGGCGTAAGTATCCCTGGCGGGGGCGCGGGCAACCCCCAACTGCGGGCAGGCGCCCGGCCCCACTTCGACGCGACGATCGTCACACCGGCGAAGACGCACCCCGCCCCCACCCGACCCCACCCCGTAACCTGTCCCTCGTGGCAAATCCAAGGGACGTCGTCCGCATCCCGGATGCGAAGGTCGCGCTCTCCACGGCCTCCGTCTATCCGGAGTCGACGGCGACGGCCTTCGAGATCGCCGCGCGCCTCGGCTACGACGGGGTCGAGGTCATGGTGTGGACCGACCCGGTCAGCCAGGACATCGAGGCCCTGCGCAGGCTGAGCGACTACCACCGCATCCCGATCCTCGCCGTCCACGCCCCCTGTCTGCTGATCACCCAGCGGGTCTGGTCCACCGACCCCTGGGTCAAGCTCCAGCGGGCCCGGGCCGCCGCCGAGAAGCTGGGCGCGAGCACGGTCGTGGTGCACCCGCCGTTCCGCTGGCAGCGCCAGTACGCCCGCGACTTCGTCGAGGGGATCTGGCGCATGGCGAACGAGACGGACGTCCGGTTCGCGGTGGAGAACATGTACCCCTGGCGCTACCGCGACCGCGAGATGCTGGCGTACGCACCCGACTGGGACGTCACCAAGGACGACTACCGGCACTTCACGATCGACCTCAGCCATGCCGCGACCTCCCGCACGGACGCGCTCGCCATGCTCGACCGGATGGGCGGCCGGCTCGGCCATGTCCACCTCGCCGACGGCCGCGGCTCCGCCAAGGACGAGCACCTGGTACCCGGCCGCGGCACCCAGCCCTGCGCCGAACTCCTGGAGCGCCTCGCGCTCACCGGCTTCGACGGGCATGTCGTCATCGAGGTCAACACCCGGCGCGCGATGTCCGGCGCGGAGCGCGAGGCCGACCTCGCGGAGGCCCTGGCCTTCACCCGCCTGCACCTGGCCTCGGCGGTGAAGGTGCCCCGCCGATGACCGACGCCGCCCCAGCCGGCAACGGGACCGGCACCCGCCGCCGCGGCCGCCCTCCGCGTACCGAGTCGGCGGACACCCGGGACCGTATCCTCGTCGCCGCCCGCGAGGAGTTCTCCGAACGCGGGTACGACAAGACGTCCGTCCGCGGGATCGCCAAGGCCGCCGGCGTCGACCCGGCGCTCGTCCACCACTACTTCGGCACCAAGGAGCAGGTCTTCGAGGCCTCCATCTCGGTCGCCTTCGCCCCCGCGCTGAACGCGCCCAGCGCGATCGCCGACGGCCCGGTGGACGGCGTCGGCGAGCGTCTGACCCGCTTCATCTTCGGCATCTGGGAGAACCCCACCACCCGTACCCCCCTGCTGGCGATCCTCCGCTCGGCCGTGAACAACGACACGGCCGCCGCCGTCTTCCGCCGGCTGATCGCCTCCCAGCTGCTGCGTCGTCTCGCCGAACAGCTGGACGTCCCGGACGGGGAGCTGCGCGCCGAACTGGCGGCCGCGCAGCTGGTGGGGTGCGCGATGCTGCGATACGTGATCAAGGTGGAGCCGCTGGCGTCGGCGGACCTGGAGCAGATCGTGGCGCGGGTGGCTCCGGTGGTGCAGGGGCATCTGACCGGGCCGTAGGGCCCGGCACGGCCAGAGACCCGGAAGCCCACTCCCGAGAAGTCCAGAGACATCCCGAGGCATCCGCCCGAGGCATCCGCCCGAGGCATCCGCCCGAGGCATCCGTCCGAGACACCGCCCGAGGCATTCGTCCGAGGCATCCGTCCGAGACATTCGTCCCGCATCCCGGACACCTCGTCCCGAGGCCTGAGCAACGGGCGTACGCTCGACGACAGCCCTATCTGTCTGAAGGAGCGAGCGACGATGCCCGAGCTGAGGTCCCGCACAGTCACCCACGGCCGCAACATGGCGGGCGCACGCGCCCTTATGCGCGCCTCCGGTGTACCCGGTGCGGACATCGGCCGCAAGCCGATCATCGCGGTCGCCAACAGCTTCACCGAGTTCGTGCCGGGCCACACCCACCTCCAGCCGGTCGGCCGGATCGTCAGCGAGGCGATCACCGCGGCCGGCGGTATCCCGCGCGAGTTCAACACCATCGCGGTGGACGACGGCATCGCCATGGGCCACGGAGGGATGCTGTACAGCCTCCCCTCCCGCGACCTGATCGCGGACTCGGTCGAGTACATGGTCGAGGCGCACTGCGCCGACGCCCTGGTCTGCATCTCCAACTGCGACAAGATCACCCCGGGCATGCTGATGGCGGCGCTCCGCCTGAACATCCCGACGGTCTTCGTCTCCGGCGGCCCGATGGAGGCCGGCCGGGCCACCCTCGTGGACGGCACCGTCCGCACTCTCGACCTGGTCGACGCGATCTCCGACGCCGTGAACGACAAGATCTCCGACGAGGACATCCTCCGTATCGAGGAGAACGCCTGTCCGACCTGCGGCTCCTGCTCCGGCATGTTCACCGCCAACTCGATGAACTGCCTGACCGAGGCCATCGGTCTCTCCCTCCCCGGCAACGGCTCGGTCCTGGCCACCCACACGGCCCGTAAACAGCTGTACGTCGCCGCGGCCCGCACGGTCATGGACATCACCCGCCGCTACTACGAGCAGGACGACGACACGGTCCTGCCCCGTAACATCGCGACCTTCGCCGCGTTCGAGAACGCGATGGCCCTGGACATCGCGATGGGCGGCTCCACCAACACGATCCTGCACCTGCTGGCCGCCGCCCAGGAGGCGGGCGTCCCGTTCGGCCTGGAGGAGATCAACGACGTCTCGCGCCGGGTGCCCTGCCTGGCCAAGGTGGCCCCGAACGTCGCGAAGACCCGCACGTACTACATGGAGGACGTGCACCGGGCCGGCGGTATCCCCGCCCTCCTCGGCGAACTGCACCGCGGCGGTCTCCTCAACGAGGACGTCCACTCCGTCCACAGCCCGTCCCTTTCGGACTGGCTGAAGACCTGGGACGTGCGCGGCGGCTCCCCGTCCCCGGAGGCGGTGGAACTGTGGCACGCGGCCCCGGGCTGCGTCCGCTCCGCCGAGGCCTTCTCCCAGTCCGAGCGCTGGGAGGCCCTGGACGAGGACGCGGCGGAGGGCTGCATCCGCAGCGTCGAGCACGCGTACTCCAAGGACGGCGGCCTCGCGGTCCTCAAGGGCAACCTGGCGGTCGACGGCTGCGTCGTGAAGACGGCGGGCGTCGACGAGTCGATCTGGACCTTCGAGGGCCCGGCGGTCGTCTGCGAGTCGCAGGAAGAGGCCGTCGAGAAGATCCTCAACAAGCAGGTCACGGACGGCGACGTGGTCGTCATCCGCTACGAGGGGCCCAAGGGCGGCCCCGGCATGCAGGAGATGCTCTACCCGACGTCCTTCCTCAAGGGCCGCGGCCTCGGCAAGACCTGCGCACTGATCACGGACGGCCGCTTCTCCGGCGGCACGTCGGGCCTGTCGATCGGCCACGCGTCGCCCGAGGCGGCTTCCGGCGGCACGATCGCGCTCGTCGAGAACGGCGACCGCATCCGCATCGACATCCCCAACCGCACGATCGAACTCCTCGTCGACGAGGCCGAACTGTCCCGCCGCGAGCAGGCCCTGAACGGCGTGTACGCCCCGAAGAACCGCGACCGCAAGGTCTCCGCGGCCCTCCGCGCCTACGCCGCGATGGCCACCAGCGCCGACAAGGGCGCGGTGCGCGACGTGAGCAAGCTCGGCTGAACCCTTCCTGCGCAAGGGGCCGCCTCCCTTTACGGGGGGCGGCCCCTTCGTCCGTCACCAGCCGGCGGGGTCCTCGGCGTCCACGGCGAAGACGGTGCCGTCGGGGGCGGTGGCGTAGATGTGGGTGGCGAGAACCAGCGGCGCCGGCAGGGCGGCGGTGATCTGGTCGGCGTTGCTGCCCAGTCGCGCCGGAGTCTGGCCGACGAGGGTTCCCTTGCGGGCGTCGACGGCGAGCAGACGTCCGTCAGCCGCGGTGAAGTAGACGTGCCGGTTGTCGGCCGCGGGCGCCGAGCCCCGGCTCACCGACGTCTGGAGCGCCCAGAGCCGTTTGCCGCGCTCCAGGTCCACGGCCTCCAGCGAGCCACCGGCGGACAGCAGATAGACGACATCGCCGCGCACGGCGGCACCCGGCGCCAACCGGGGAACGGGCAGCGTCACGCGGCGGGCCGCCTTCGCGTCCGGCGTGTAGCGCACCACCGCGTCCGTCGCCCCGGAGGCGGTGTCCACGGACAGCAGGAACAGTGACCCGCCCGCGCTGCCGACCGGCCTGAGGTCCCCCGCGAGCCGGGCTTCCCAGCGCTTGGCACCGGTGCCCGGGTCCAGCGCGGTGACCAGGGTGTGCGTTCCGTCGGCGGAGGTGCTGGTCGCGTACGCCAACGGATCTCCGGCGAACGAACTCAGGGACGGGGTGCCGCTGCCGGAGACGGGCATGCTCCACCTGGTGCGGCCGGACTTGCTGTCGAGGCCGGTGATCACTTTGTCAGCCCCGACGACCAGCAGGATGCTCTTGGTGATCTTCATGCCCTGGTGCGGGGGCAGGTCCTGCTTCCAGCGCGACGAACCTGAGGCGGGGTCCAGCGCCTCCACCCGCCGGCCCCCGTCCGTCGGCAGCAGCAGGAGCCCGCCCGACACGGAGGGCGAGCCGCTGGTACGTTCGTCCGTGGCCCTGTGCCGCCACAGCAGACGGCCGTCCACCGGGTCGAGGGCGAAGGCCAGCCCCGACCGGAAGCACAGCAGTCTGCCTGCTCCGCCCACGCATTGGGGCATCCCCGAGCCGTCCTTGGCCACTGCCTTCGTCTGCCAGGCTTCGAACGCGGCGGCGGAACTGTGCACCGTGCCGCCGGCAGGTGCCGGACGGCCGCCCCCCGGCCACAGTGCCGAAGCGACCACACCGCCCAGGACCAGGACACCCGTCCCGGCGACGACGCCCATGCGCCGTCTCGTCGCCTTTCGCGCCCTCTTCTCCGGAACAGCGGCCGGTGCCCCCTCCCTGGGCGGATCGCCGTGGTCGTCCCTGACCCGCTGTGCCGGTATGAACGCCTGCGTGTCGTACGAGGCCGCCAACGACCGCAGTTCCCGCATCATCTCGTCGGGCGTCGGCCGGTCCTCGGGCTCCTTGGCGAGACAGCGCAGCACCAGCGGAGCCAGCTCATCCGGTACGCCGGTGAGGTCGGGCTCGTCATGCACGACCTGGTAGGCGACGACGTACGGGCTGTCGGAGTCGAACGGCCCCCGCCCGGTCGCCGCATGCACCAGCACCGACCCGAGCGCGAAGATGTCCGCGGCCGGCCCGACCTCACGAGGCCGGCGGAACTGCTCGGGCGCCATGAACGGCGGCGTACCGATCAACTTCCCGGTCTCGGTCCGCAGTTCACTGTCCTTTGGCCGAGAAATTCCGAAGTCGATGACCTTGGGGCCGTCCTCGGCGAGCAGCACATTGCTCGGTTTGAGATCCCGGTGCACCACCCCGACCCTGTGAATATCGCGCAGCGCCTCCGCGAGCCCGGCCATCAGCCGACGCAACTGCGCAGGGGACATGGGCCCGTTCCGCTTCACCTGCTCGGCAAGGGTCGGGCCGGGGATGAAGAGGGTGGCCATCCAGGGCCGCGCGGCCTCGGGATCGGCGTCCACGACGGGCGCGGTGAAGGCACCGCTGACCTTGCGCGCGGCGGCCACCTCCTGCCGGAAACGGCCCCTGAACTCATGGTCCTTGGCGAACTGGGCGTGCACGATCTTCACGGCGAGCTTCAGCCCCGAGGTGCTGCGGGCCAGGTGCACCACACCCATACCGCCCGAGCCCAGGCAGGACTCCAGGCGGTAGTGCCCGGAGTACTCGGGAAGTTCCGCTTCCGCGTCCGCTCCGGTGTTGCGCTGTGGCGTCATCTGACCACCCCCGTGCTTTCTCCGCGGAGCGCGACGCACGGAGCCTAGTCGATGACTCGTGCGATACAGAGGCGGCTTGCTAGCCTCCGCGTGCGAGTTGCGCACATGCGTTTCGTGGCTCGATTCAGGGGAATCTACGGGACTCCATGGCACTCATGGGGCCAACGGGGGAGCTACACATGTCTGTCGATCAAGCACAGCAAACCGAGAGCAGCGGCGAGGAAGAGGCCGTCACGACGCTGGCGGCATCCGTGAAGACGTATGCGGTCGCCCCGGGCGTCCGCCTGAACGTCCGCAGCGGCCCCGGCACCAGCTACAACATCACGCGGGCCCTCCCCGAGGGCACCCGCGTCCCGATCTTCTGCCAGACGTCCGGCACGACGGTGGCCGGCTACTACGGCACGTCCAAGATCTGGGACAACATCGACAACGGCGAATACGTCTCGGACGCCTATGTCCACACCGGCAGCGACGGCTACGTAGCCGACCGCTGCGCCTGATCCTGTCTCGCGACCGGGTTTCGCCTGATCCGGTCTTCGGACTCCGGAGGACTCGTATGACATCGCTCAGACGCAGATCCACCCTCTTGGCGGCAGCCACCGGCAGCGCCTTCCTCATGCTCCTCGGCTCCGCCGCCACAGCGAACGCCGCCGCCAGCGTCCGCTACTACGACGTCGCCCCGGGCCTTCGCCTGAACGTCCGCAGCGGCCCCGGCACCAGCTACGACATCACCCGGGTCCTGCCCGAGGGAGCCAAGGTGCCGATCTACTGTCAGACGCCGGGCTCCACCGTGTCCGGCTACTACGGCACCTCGAACATCTGGGACAACATCAGCAACGGCGAGTTCGTCTCGGACACCAACGTCAACACGGGCAGCGACGGCTACATAGCCGACCGCTGCTCCTGACTCGGCGGGGTACGACCCGCCCCGGAGCCCGCGGCCGCCCGGCGCCATAATCGTCCCGTGAGCGACGAACCAGGCACCCCGGACACCCCCGCGGGCTCCACCGGCGAGGCCCCGAGCGGACCCCGCCCCGAGCCCCTCCGTTTCTTCGGCACGTCCTGGGTCAACCACGACGACGGCTACACCGCCCGCCGTATCGGCGTGGCCGTCGGCTCGCTCGCCGCCGCCGTCGTCTCCTGCCTTGTCCTCCGCTTCGCCTACGAGGGCGTGCAGCTCGCCGACACCGGCGCCTTCGTGACCGTTCTGGTCGTCGCGATGTTCGCCATCTGCAGCGCCCTCGCCTTCCGCAACACCTGGGACGGCTTCGGGAAGCGCCCCGACCCCGAACGCCAGGCCTCCCTGCGCGGCCTCCTCGCCATCGGCTTCGTCGGCTCCCTCCTCGCCTACTTCTTCCGCTCCCTGACGGAGGCCCCCGGCGAGAGACTCCACCGTGCCGAGTACGACACCGCCCGCCAGGAACACGAACGACGCACCACGCGCCGCACGGGCAACCCGTCGAAGAAGAGGCGGAGGCGCTGAGGGACGCCGGTACGGCACCGGGCGCATCCGCCCGCCTGTCGAAACTCCCTGTCGCCCCCGCCCCACCCCCGGGATCATGCCCGTATGACCACAAGCCGGCCGAGCCCCCCGAACCCTGCCTCCACCCCCATCCCCTCCCGCGCAACCCGCGCCCGCTCCTTCGACGTCGCCGCGGCCCAGTACGCCGCGAACCGTCCCTCCTACCCGCCCGCTCTCCTCGACGCCGTCGAGGAGGAGGCCGGCCGCTCCCTCACCGGCGCCCGGGTGGTCGACGTCGGCGCGGGCACCGGCATCGCGACCGCCGTCCTGCACGCGCGCGGCGCCGACGTGGTCGCGGTGGAGCCGGGGGAGGGCATGGCGGCCCAGTTCCACCTCACGCTCCCCGGCATCCCGCTCGTCCGCGGCAACGGCAACGCCCTCCCGCTCGCCGACGACACCGCCGACTTCCTCACCTACGCCCAGGCCTGGCACTGGACCGACCCGGCCCACTCCGTGCCGGAGGTGCTCCGCGTGCTGCGTCCCGGCGGTGCGCTCGCACTGTGGTGGAACACCGACGCCCTCGACATCGACTGGATCGCCGGGCAGGCCGACCGGTGTAGCCGCTTCTTCGGCGCGGACACCGCCGCCGAGAAGCGCAAGACCGCCGACCGCACGGACCTCGCCGACCCCAGCGGCCGCCTTCGCTTCACCCGCCGTGCGGTCCGCTGGAGCCGCCGCGTCCCCCTCGACACCCACCTCGCCAACATCGGCAGCCACTCGGCGTTCCTGGTCACCCCCGAGGACCGCCGCACCGCCTTCCTCACCGAGGAGCGCGCCCACCTTCTGAAGGTCTTCCCGGAGGGACTCGTCGAGGAGACGTACGACGTCCTGCTCCTCGTCGCCCTCAACGCCTGACAACACCCGCACACCGGCCCGCCGCACCCACACACGAGCGGGCCGGTGACGTTCAACCACGCCCACAGCGCGTACCCGGCCGCCTTCCTGTCGCGCCGCTCCTTCCCAACGGCAACTGGTTCCGGTGAGCAACCGACTTCAGCCGTTCCTCAGCGCTCGCACGGCCCTCTCGGAGGGCGCACCGCCGATTGTCTTCCCGTCCCCTCCCCTTGACGCCCCCTGCCTCGCCGAGGATTATTCATCACATGGTGAATTACTCGCCGGAACCGCCCGCGGCCCCCGGCAACTCCGTCCTGCCCCCAGCCATCCAGGCCACCGACCTCACCGCTGTCCGCGGCCCTCGCACCGTCCTGCGCGGTCTCGACTTCACCGTCTTCCGCGGTCAGATCACCGGCCTGCTCGGGCCCTCCGGATGCGGCAAGTCGACCCTGATGCGTTCCATCGTCGGCAGCCAGGCCAAGGTCACCGGCACCCTGAACGTCCTCGGCCACCCCGCCGGCCACCCCTCCCTCCGGACCCGCATCGGCTACGTCACCCAAGCTCCCTCCGTCTACGACGACCTGACCATCCGCCAGAACCTCGACTACTTCGGCTCGATCCTCGACCCCACCCGCCCCGCTCCCGACCGCCGCAACGACGTCGAACGCGTCCTCGGTGAAGTCGACCTCACCAGCCACGCCGACGCCCTCGCCGGCAACCTCTCCGGCGGCCAGCGCAGCCGCGTCTCCCTCGCCGTCGCCCTGCTCGGCACCCCCGAACTCCTCGTCCTCGACGAACCCACCGTCGGCCTCGACCCCGTCCTGCGCCGCGACCTCTGGCAGCTCTTCCACTCCATCACCACCACCCGCGGCGCCACCCTCCTCGTCTCCTCCCACGTCATGGACGAGGCCGAGCGCTGCCACCGCCTCCTCCTCATGCGCGAGGGCGAGATCCTCGCCGACGACACTCCCGAGGCCCTCCGCACCCGCACCGGCTCCGACACGGTCGAGGCCGCCTTCCTCCACCTCGTCGACGAAGCGGCCGCCACCTCCCGCACGAAGGAAAGCGCACGATGACCACCCAGACGGCGACCACCACAACCGCCCCCGTCAGCGCCCTCAACCTCTCCCGCACGACCGCCACCGCGGCCCGAGTCCTGCGCCAGCTCCGCCACGACCCCCGCACGATCGCGCTGCTGCTCCTCATCCCCTGCCTGATGCTGGTCCTGCTCCGCTACGTCTTCGACGGCAGCCCGCGCACCTTCGACAACATCGGCGCCTCACTCCTCGGCATCTTCCCGCTCATCACGATGTTCCTGGTGACCTCCATCGCCACCCTCCGCGAACGCACCTCCGGCACTCTCGAACGCCTCCTCGCCATGCCCCTCGGCAAAGCCGACCTCATCGCCGGCTACGCCCTCGCCTTCGGCATCCTCGCGATCATCCAGTCGGCCCTCGCCACCGGCCTGGCCGTCTGGTTCCTGGGCCTCGACGTCACCGGCTCCCCCTGGCTCCTGCTCCTGGTCGCCCTGCTCGACGCCCTGCTCGGCACAGCCCTCGGTCTTTTCGTCTCGGCCTTCGCGGCCTCGGAATTCCAGGCGGTCCAGTTCATGCCGGCGGTGATCTTCCCCCAGCTCCTCCTCTGCGGCCTCTTCGCGCCCCGCTCCGAGATGCACCCCGTCCTCGAAGCCCTCTCCGACGTCCTCCCCATGTCCTACGCCGTCGACGGCATGAACCAGGTCCTCCACCACACCGACATGACCGCCACCTTCGTCAGGGACATCCTGATCGTCGCCGGCTGCGCCCTGCTGGTGCTGACCCTGGGAGCCGCCACCCTGAGGCGACGTACGGCATAGCCGGCGCCGACGTCCGCTCAGCGGACAACCGCCCCTCGCCCCCCACCCTCGGTGCCAGACTGAACCGTATGAGTCAGAAAGTCGCAGTCCTCGGTACCGGCAAGATCGGCGAAGCCCTGCTCAGCGGAATGATCCGCGCCGGCTGGGCACCCGCCGACCTCCTCGTCACCGCCCGCCGCCCCGAACGGGCCGAAGAACTCCGCGCCCGCCACGGAGTCACCCCGGTCACCAACCCCGAGGCCGCTAAGACCGCCGACACCCTGATCCTCACGGTCAAGCCGCAGGACATGGGCGCCCTCCTCGACGAACTCGCCCCGCACATCCCCGCCGACCGCCTCGTCATCAGCGGCGCGGCGGGGATCCCCACTTCCTTCTTCGAGGAGCGCCTCGCCACCGGCACCCCGGTCGTCCGTGTCATGACGAACACCCCCGCCCTCGTCGACGAGGCGATGTCCGTCATCTCCGCCGGCAGCCACGCCACGGCCGCCCATCTCGCCACCGCCGAGGACATCTTCGGCGCCGTCGGCAAGACCCTCCTGGTCCCCGAGTCCCAGCAGGATGCCTGCACCGCCCTCTCCGGCTCGGGCCCGGCGTACTTCTTCTACCTGGTCGAGGCCATGACCGACGCCGGCATCCTGCTCGGCCTGCCCCGCGACAAGGCCCACGACCTCATCGTCCAGTCCGCGATCGGCGCCGCCGTGATGCTCCGCGACAGCGGCGAACACCCCGTCAAACTCCGGGAGAACGTCACCTCGCCCGCCGGCACCACCATCAACGCCATCCGCGAACTGGAGAGCCACGGCGTACGGGCCGCCCTCATCGCCGCCCTCGAAGCCGCCCGCGACCGCAGCCGCGAACTCGCCTCCGGCAAGAAGGACTAAGGAAGGACTAAGAAGGACCAGGAAGGAAGAAGGACTAGGAGGGGCTGAGAGGGACTGACGGGGGCCGAAGCCTCAAGGCCACTCGGGGCCGGCTTCAGCAGCGAGGTCGCGATGCGACGGCACTTCGCATCGCGACCTGCCACCAGTCCCCACGCCTACCGCGCCTATCGCACCGCGTTCAGCGCGGGCTCGGCCGCAGCAGCGCCCGAGAAGGCGCCGGGCGGCAACAACCCGATCGCCCGATAGGCGGTATCGACAATCGGCCGGGCGATCGCCCGAGCCTTCTCCGCCCCATGCCGCAGCACCCCCTCCACATATCCCGGATCGGCACACAACTCCTTGTGCCTGGCCTGTACGGGACTGAGCATGTCCAGCACCGCCTCCGCGGTGGCCTGCTTCAGAGCGCCGTACGAATCGTGAACGATTCCCAGTGACTCAGGGTTCCCGCCCGTGCACGCAGCGAGAATCTCCAGCAGATTCGCGACCCCCGGCTGCTCCTCCCGGACATAGACGACCTCCCGCCCACTGTCCGTCACGGCCCGCACGATCTTCTTCCGGATCACGTCCGGTTCGTCGAGCAGATAGACGATGCCAGCCCCGGAGTCGTCGCTCTTGCCCATCTTCGACGTCGGATCCTGCAGGTTCATCACCCTCGCGGCCACCTTGGGCACGGTCGCCTTCGGCACCACGAACGTGTGCCCGTACCGCTGGTTGAACCGCACCGCCAGATCACGCGTCAGCTCCACGTGCTGCGCCTGATCGTCACCGACCGGCACCTCGTCCGCCCCGTACGCCAGGATGTCCGCCGCCATCAGCGCCGGGTACGTCAGCAAGGACAGCCGCACACTCCGCCCCCGCGCCCCTTCGCTCGCGACCTTCTCCTTGTACTGGATCATGCGCCGCATCTCCCCGTCGGTCGCAACGCACTCCATGAGGTACGACAGCCGGGTGTGCTCGTCGACATGACTCTGTACGAACACGGTGCACAGCTCCGGATCCAGCCCTGCCGCCAGCAGCAGGGTCGCCGCCTGCCGGGTGAGCCGGCGCAGCCGGGCCGGATCGTGGTCCACGGTCATCCCGTGCAGATCGACGATGCAGAACAAGGAATCGGCCTGGTGCTGATCCACGGCGCCCCACTGCCGCATGGCCCCCAGGTAGTTCCCCAGAGTCAGGTGCCCGGTCGGCTTGATCCCGCTGAAGACCCGTGTCATTCCCTCTCCACCTCCTGGTCGGAGCCGCCGTCCCGAGCGGCCGACCCTCAGAGGTTCTGGAGGGAGATAGCACGAACGGCCGCCGAGGCGGCGGCCGTTGAATGCGTACGTGAGCGCGGCCGCCGTCAGGCGGCCCACCACTGCTGGGTGCACGTACGCGTAGTCATGCCGCCCACCATACGCCCCCGGGGTCCCGTCCCGCCGCGAGTTGACACACCCCAACCGGATACGTAATGTTCTCCGAGTTGTCCGACGTGAGCGCCGACTCCGGTCGGTCCCCGGACAGCCACTCCGCAAGTACCTACCAGCAGTCGGCGATGCGTCGTCGTGTTGCTTTGGCATACGTATTAGCGGAATGAGGAATCCACGTTCGAAAGGACGCGGCCCCCGATTAGCTCGGAGGCCGGGAATCCGCTAAAGTCTCACTCGTCGGAACGGCCCAACAGCCGCGAAGGCAACCCCCTCTGACGGGGAATCAGACGCCGAAAGGATCTGATAGAGTCGGAGCCGCGGGAAAGGGAAACGCGAGAGCGGGAACCTGGAAAGCACCGAGGAAATCGGATCGGAAAACGGTCTGATAGAGTCGGAAACGCAAGACCGAAGGGAAGCCCGGAGGAAAGCCCGAGAGGGTGAGTACAAAGGAAGCGACCGTTCCTTGAGAACTCAACAGCGTGCCAAAAGTCAACGCCAG
>NZ_JBEOTA010000043.1:0-54889 GCF_040303265.1 Streptomyces sp. NPDC096040 | reverse complement strand
TACCAGGGGTTTCACGCATGTCTGACGTCAGGTCACCGTCCAGTTCACGCAAGCTCGTTACTCAACGCAACCTTCAGGTTGCCGAGAAGACCTCAGTGGCCGGATGAGCCGCGGGTGTACAACCGGGGCCGCACCGACATGGACACCATCACGGCCGATTGGCTGTGGGAGCACGTCCGGCTGTCCTGTGTGCCGGCGGAGGAGGTGCGCGCCGTCAAGGCCGACGTGCCGTCCATCACCGCGCACGCGTTCTCGACGTACGGCCGCCTGGACGGGGACCGCCTGCGCGGCCTGTACGAGCGCGGCTACACCATCCGCCTGGGCAACCTCCAGCGGTGCATGACGGCGGTCGCCCGGCTCTCGCGCGGCATCCAGCAGGAGACGGGTTACAGCAACTACGTCCACGCGTTCATGACGCCGCCCGGCCAGCAGGGCCTGCGCCACCACTGGGACCAGCAGATGGCGGTCATCGTCCAACTGGAGGGCATCAAGCGGTGGGAGCTGTGGGCGCCCGTCGTGGATGCCCCCATGCGCACCTTCAACGACTCCGGTGCGGTGTGGCGCCCGGAGTGGGTGGACGACTGGGAGCGCCGCGGCCCGGACCAAGCGGTGCTCCTGGAGCCCGGCCAGTCCCTGCTGCTGCCACGCGGCTGGATCCACAACCCGCTGGTACCCAAGGACGGCAAGGACAGCGTGCACCTGACGTTCGCCATCCGGGAGCGCACCCCGTACTGGCTGGCGGAGCAGCTCCTGGAGCAGGTCATCAAGGATCCGGAGCTGCGCCGCGTGATCCGGCCCGGCGACCTGCTCGGGGCCGCCCTGCCTAACCAACTTGCCGAGGTCCGCCAGCAGTTGCTCCACCACCTGCGCACCACGGACCTGGCCGCGCTCGCCGAGCAGATCGCCCACACCGCGCTCACTGACCTGGAGTACAGCACCTGACCGCCCACCAGCTCCCGACGCTGCCCCGGTCCTGCGCTGGCCGGGGCCGCGTGCTTGCAGGAGCCGGAACAACCCCGAGGAATCACACCGCGTCCATGCCGCGCGTTGACTTCGCCACCCTGCCCGCCGCCGTCCACCAGGCCGCCGCGCTCGGCGTCGACGCGTAGGGGTCAGGAAGGGTGCTCCCGGCTGCGCGCCCACGGGAGCACCAACCCTCTCCCGGCTCGGTTCTGTCGGGGCTGATCCGGGCTCATCCTGGTTGGAGCCCCAGGTCAGGGCGCTGACCTGCGGCGCTGCAAACGCCTCCTCCGGTTCAAGTCCGGTTCCGGGTGCCTTCCGCTATATGGCCTCTGACCAGCGAGAACATTGGCTGGTGCCGTATCTCGTCCGCGTAACTGGTGCACGCTCTTTGGTACAGGATGGTTCGGCGTCGGGGCGCGCTACCGCGCAGGCCGCCGATGGCGACTGGGCAGGAGCGGCTTCTGGTCAATCCGGTCCACCTGGTCAAGGCCGGGGTGCGCTGCGGGGAACTTGCAGGTCGGGCCGGTCGGACAGTCGTGTTCCCGTGCCGTGTTCCCACGAGAACACGGCGCCGCCTCGATCGGGCCTCAGGCGGGCTGAGACGGGCCTGTTCGGGCTGAGGCGGGAAACAAGGGTGCAGGTCACAGCGAACTGCCAGGTCAGGCAGGGTGGGCCAGTCCCACTGTGCGGGGGCTGCGGCCGTTCTGCTGTGTATGGGGGTGACCTGGGCTGATGGTCGAACCTTGGCAGCGGCTGTTGGGGCCGGCGCTATTGGGCGGGCGGAGACTGGGCCGCGGTGAGCGCCCGTCGCACGGCGTCGCGTCGGAGCCGCAGATGGGCCCGGCCGTCTCGTGGTCGGCCATGTACCGGTCGAGGTGCGTGGGGGTCACGCGCAGGCGCGCAGCAAAGGCGCCTTGGGTGGTTTGTCCTGGGCTTCGAAGCCTGGGGCCCCTTCAGCCGGCAAGGTCTGGATCGTAGATTGTGCTCATGATCGAGGAGACGTCGGCCCGAGCGATCAGAGCGGTCCACAGGACGGAGGCACGCCGCCCCAAAAAAGGCGAAAGGCAGGGGCGGACTGCTGCGTTCGTCTGCGCTGATGGCGGCTGGCACCCTGGTCTCGCGTGCGACCGGACTGATACGGCAGGTGCTGCAGGCCGCCGCGCTGGGCACCGGGCTGCTCGCCACCACCTACAACCAGGCCAACATGAACTGACCGACGTCCCGGGCAAGGACGCCACCACAGGTCACGCACGGCGAGGTGACCTTCACTCCCTGGGTGGTGATCATCGTCTCTCCCGGCGCTGTCCCGATTTGCCTGATCCTGCCGCAAGCGCTGAAGTCTGGCGACTGGGTTGTCCGCGCAGTCACCGGTGGGCACCAGGGTGCGCTATGCGGCGACTGGCTCCGGCGGCACGGTCTGGTAGCACCGTCCGTCGCGGAGGTGGGCGCAAAGGACGTTGACGCGGCGGCGGGCGAGGGCGAGGACGGCCTGGGTGTGGCGCTTGTCCTCGGCTCGTTTGCGATCGTAGATGTACTTGCTCTCCCCGCTGGTGTTGACGTAGCCCCACTCGTGAGTGACCACGTTTGTCTTCTCTGTCCACGCCCATCCGCTGCTGGGATCGAGTTCGACGGTGACGTTGCCCTGGATGTCGGTCAGCTGATGTTCGAACACCCTGCTCAGGTCTCGGGGATCCATTCCACGGGAGGGGGCGTACGGCTGTAGTGGGCGCCTCTGGTGCCGTAGTAGGCGAGGTGCAGGATCTCACCGTCGAATTGGAGCTCTGCCGGCGGAGGGTTGGGAACGAAGACCCACGGGTGAGAGTGGCCGTCGATGCGGATGGGCTCCCGGGGCTGGTTCCAGCCGTCCGCCCAGTTCTGGGCCCGCTCTCGCGTCCACGGGTTCTGCAGAGTCCGCGGGGCGGCCGGGTCGTGCTCGTGGCCGTTGAGGCTGCGCACCAGAGCTTCGCTGTAGACACCCTTGACCCGGAAGTTCTCCAGGTCATCCGCGCGCACGACCATGTTGACGTACCGGCGGCCGTTGCCTCGGTGTCGGCCCACCGCATGCCAGCGACCGTGGCCAGGGTCCCAGCGGACGGGCGGGATCCACAGCAGGGCGCCCGCGGCGAAGTGCCTTGTGCCGCGCTGGATCTCGAGGCCGCTCTCGCCGCGCGCGGTCTCTCGCGCCACGCTGGCAACCAGGCACCAACCCAGCAGCCCGTCCGGCGTCTCTTCTTCGGTAGGTCCCGTCTCTGCCACGCCGAGGATTCTGAGGCACCACATGTAGCGCGAGCCAGCTCTTATCAGCTGAGCCGACCGGGCCGAACCCCTGTGCCTCAGGAGACATCTGTCGGCCTCACTCGAACGCAAGGGAGAAAGCTGGGAAGCTGGAGCTCCTGGCCAACGCCGAATACAAGCAGTGGCGGCCCCTGCAGCGGTTCACCGGCCGCCGCGAAACCTACGCCGAGACCCCAAGACCCCATCAGGCCATCGCTGAACTGGTCTCCGACCGATCCGCCCGGCGGGCGACCCGCCGCAAGCCGGGCACCGGACTGGGACTCGCCCGCCAGCCACCTGCTGATCACCTGGGGCAGGGATGGGCCGGGTGGCTTCGAACGCTGTTTCTGGCCGGTCACGGACGCAGCGATGAGTTCTCCCGGCTCGGAGAGTCTCACCACCGTTGTCTGCAGCACAGGAGGAACACGTGGCTCAGCTACTGAGAGTGCAGAACTTCACTGTCTCGAGTGACGGCATCGGTGCCGGTGAGGACCAGAGCCTTGAGAGGCCGTTCGGCCACGTCGATCCCGGGAGGCTGTTCGCCTGGGCCGGCGCCACGGCGAGCTGGCCCAATCGCACCGACCCCGGGGGGAGCCGGGGCCTCGACGACTACTTCACCCGGGACTTCGCCCACAACATCGGTGCCGAGATCATGGGCCGCAACAAGTTCGGGCCCCAGCGCGGGCCGTGGCAGGACCATGAGTGGCTGGGCTGGTGGGGGGAGGAGCCGCCGTTCCACACCCCGGTGTTCGTCATGACGCACCACAGGCGTCCGTCCTTCTCGCTTTCCGACACCACGTTCCACTTCGTCGACGGCGACCCGGCGACTGTCCTGGAGCAGGCGCGGGCGGCGGCGCAGGGCAAGGACGTCAGACTTGGCGGCGGGGTTACGACCGTCCGGCAGTTCCTCGACGCCGACCTCGTCGACACCCTGCATGTGGTGGTCTCGCCGGTGAAGCTCGGCTCAGGACTACGACTTTGGGAGTCACCCGATGAGCTGCTCGACCGGTTCCACCTGGAGGTGGTGCCCAGCCCGAGCGGCGTGACGCACCACCTGTTCTGGCGAAAGTGACCGGTCCTGGGCTGGCCCCGGCCGGCTGTTTTGGCTCCCGGGGCTGCCCTGAGCGGGCCGTCGAGTCGCGCCTCGGACGGCGTCAGCCCTGGCTGCCGCCGTCCGGGGCACGGGAGGCATTACTGGCGTCCGACGGCCAACGACTGTGAGCTGCTTGATGCGCTGCAGCACCTCGCATTGAGGCGCACGCAGACCCTTGATCATTTCGATTTGCTCATCGAGAAGGGCGCGGCTCTCCGGAGGCACGGTCCCGCGCATGACGTACCGCCTCATGGCGAACGACAGGTCTTGCAGGAAGACGTGACTCTCTCCGGCCACATCCTCAACCGACGGGTCGCAGCCCGAAGGGCCCTTGTAGCCGGCCTCCGTCGCTTTGCCACCCACTTCGACCAGTTCGCGATCGACCGCCGACAGGTCGATCCGCACGCCGTCACAGAGCGTCTGCCGAGGCCAGAGTAGGAGATTCAGCCAGGCCCATCCGGTCTACCGCACGGTGGTCAGAGGAGGATCTCCTGCCGAGCGGCCAGTTGGGTCCGGCGCGGTCGTCCGGCGCGCCGGGGTCAGATGGCCGTGCGGCCGCCGTCGACGGCGATGGTCGCGCCGGTGATGTAGCCGGCCTTCGGCGAGACGAGGAATACCACGGTCTCGGCGATCTCGGCGGGGTCGGCGGCGCGCTTCATCGCGGTGGTCTCGGCGAGCGCGTCGAACAGGTCGCGGGCCTCGGCCCGGCGGCGTCGTCGAACATGCGGCCGGCGACTACCGGACCTGGCTGCACGAACTCTTCTTCGGCCTCGCTCAGCAGGCAGGCGCCAAGGATGCGAAGGCGCTCGCCCAGCAACTGGTCCTGCTCTACGACGGCGCCGGGATCAGCGCCTGGCTGGACCGCGACCCCAGTGCCGAAACAGCCGCCCGCACCGTGGCCGCCGCACTGGTCGACGCCGCCGTCCCGGACTGAAGCCCCGAAGCGCCCGTAGGCGGACTGCAGACGCAACGACTTCGGATCTTGCCAATGGGAACCATTTTCATATACGGTTGTCCGTGACGCTCGACGTCGTCCCGAAAGGGCCCGGCACCGATGCCTTCCGGTGCCGGGCCCCTTCTGTGTGGTGCCGACCGCTCCGGACCCTCAACCGGAGAAGCCGACGTGCGCCAGCCGCAGCGGGCCGCGCAGTCCGAGGTGGACGTCGTGCACGCCCTCGGCGACGATGCCGGCGGTGAGCGAGGTGTACGCATACGGGCCCGGCGTCGGCTCGGCGAGTGTCAGCACCGCCAGCAACGGGCCGCCGTCCAGGGAGAGTTCCAGCGACCCCGCGCCCGACACCCGCGCGGTCACCTCCGTCACCCCCTGGCCGAAGTCGCAGTCCCGGTACACGAGTTCACCCAGGCCGTCGCCCTTCGGCGTGACCGCGTCGCCCTCCGACTTCGTACGGTCCACGATCGCGATGCCCGACTGCTCGTCGAAGTCGGCCGCCGGCAGACCGCGTCGCGAGACGACATCACGCGGTGCCGCCTGCGCGCCGTCCAGGATCACCGTCGTACGCAGGCGGATGTCCTCGCTGGAGGCGCCGACCAGCACGTCGTACGGGCCCTGCTCCAGGCGCCATCCGTCCCGCGCCACGTCCCAGAGGCCGAAGGCCGAGAGCGGGGCTTCGAAGGTCAGCTCGGTCCGTTCGCCGGGGGCGAGGGTGATCCTGCGGTGGGTCAGGAGTTCGCGGCGCGGGCGCACCGACGACGGCTCGACCGCCCGGGAGTAGAGCTGGGCCACCTCGTCCGCCGTCACATCACCGGTGTTGGTGACCGTGAAGGACACCCGGAGCGTCCCGTCCGCCACCCTGGTGACCAGGTCGGCGTAGGAGAAGGACGCGTATGACAGGCCGTGGCCGAACGGGAACAGCGGGGTGCCCTCGAAGTAGAGGTACGTCTGGCGGGCGCCGAGCACGTCGTAGTCGAGCAGGTCGGGAAGGTCGGCGTCGGAGGCGTACCAGGTCTGCGGGAGGCGGCCCGCGGGGGAGACATCACCGGCCAGGACCCGGGCGAGCGCGGTACCGGCCGCCTGGCCGCCGTGGGCCGTCCACAGGACCGCGGGGAGGCGGGCCACGTCCACGGCGTAGGGATACGCCGAGGTCAGCACCAGCACCGTCCTCGGGTTCGCGGACCGGGCCGCGCGCAGCAGGCGCTCCTGGTGCGCGGGCAGGGCCAGGGTCGTACGGTCCTCGGTCTCGCGGCCGTTGATGTGCGGGTCGTTGCCCGCGACCACCAGGACCGCGTCGGCCGCGGCGGCCACCCTGGCGACGGCGTCCGCACCCCGCTCGACGATGATCAGTTCGAAGATCGACGCGTTCTCGGCGGCAACCTTCACGCCGTCGGCGGCGACAGAGACATGGCGACCCGTGCCGAGATGCCGGAGGAGGTGACCGTTCTGGTGTGGTTCCAGGCGGAATGTCTCCTGAACGACCCAGCCGCCGGGCTGGTCGGCGGAAGCGCGGACACGGCCGTCGTCGGCGACCGAGAGATAGCGGCCGTCGGGAGCGCGGAGCGTCAGGACGCCATCGCCCCAGTCGGCGAGGGCGAGTTCGGTGCCCGTCGCGTCGGTGGTCAGCGGGGGCAGGTCGGTACGGCCGGCCAGCAGCGCCGGGTCCAGAGCGCCCGCCGTGCCGCGCACCTCGTCGGCGGCCTCGGGGGCGGGCGGTACGTGCAGGAAGGTGCCGTCCGCGAGCCTCAGCCGGACCCGGTCCACGCCCTCCGCGAACTCCACACGCTCCGCGCCGAACCGTTCGTACAGGCCCTCCAGCGGGGTGGAGCGGTGGGTCAGCGTGCCGCTGTACCAGTCGAGTTTGCACTCGTCGGCGAGCAGACCGACCACCGCGATCCGGGTGTCGGGCGCGAGCGGCAGCAGGTCGTCGTCGTTCTTGAGGAGGACGACCGCCTGCTCCGCCGCCTCCTGGGCGAGGGCGCGGTGGGCGGGGGTGTCGAAGTCGGACGTCCGCGCGTACGGGTCGTCCTGCGGGTCGAACTCGCCGAGACGGAAGCGGACAGAGAGCTGGCGGCGCACCGCCGTGTCGATGTCGGCCTCGGTCAACAGGCCCTGTTGCAAGGCCCCCTTGACCCGGGAGACGATCTGCGAACCGTCCGTGCCGTGGTCGGTGAAGCTGTCCACGCCCGCAAGGAGGGCGGCCGCCGTGGCTTCCTCGTGGGTGTCGAAGTAGTGCTCGTGGTCGACGAGGTTGCTGGGCGCGCCGGCGTCCGAGCAGACCAGCAGGTCCTCGTCGGTCCAGGTGCGCAGCTGCTCGCGCAGGTACGGGGAGAGGTGGTTGGGGCGGCCGTTGACCAGGTTGTAGGCGGGCATCACGCCGGCCACCGCGCCCGCCTCCACGGTCTCCTTGAAGGCGCGCAGATCGTACTCGTGCAGCACCCGCGGTCGGACCGAGGAGGAGGAAGTGGCGCGGTCCGTCTCGTTGTTGTGGGCGAGCCAGTGCTTGAGGACGGGCGCGGTGCGCCAGTACAGCGGGTGGTCGCCGCGCAGGCCGTGCGTGTAGGCGGTGGCGATGGCGGAGGTGAGCTTCGGGTCCTCGGAGTAGCCCTCCTCGTTACGGCCCCAGAGCGGGTGGCGCAGCAGGTTCACCGTCGGCGACCAGACGTTGAGGCCCACGCGGTCGTCGCGGGCGCGCATCGCCCTGACCTCCTTGGACACGGCCTCGCCGACCCGGCGTACGAGATCGGTGTTCCAGGTCGCGCCGAGCCCCACCGCCTGCGGGAACACCGTCGCCGGGCCCATCCAGGCGACCCCGTGCAGGGCCTCCTGGCCGGTACGGAAGGCGGCGATGCCCAGGCGTTCCACGGCGGGTGCGAACTGGTGCAGGAAGGAGACCTTCTCGTCCAGGGTGAGCCGTGCCAGCAGGTCGTCGATGCGCTTCGCGAACGGCAGATGCGGGTCGCGGAAAGGCGGCGTAGGCGGCGTTTGTGCGGTCACGTGCGGTTCCCCTTGCGATGGAGCGACGAGGCGCTTTCGAAGCGCTTCGATGCTCATTCGGCGCACCGTCGAGTGTCAAGAGACGCTCACCGTAATTTCAAGCAGCGCATACGAAGAGGTCATCTCCAACGGCTCGGAGGAATCTTGGAAGCGACCCTTGTGCACCCCAACGTGTTCACTTAACCTCGCAGCAACATCGAAGCGCTTCGACTACCAGCTCGCCAGCCGAGAGCCCGTGAATCGGTCGGAGCATCGCTTCAACTCAGCCAGTTCCACTCGAGACACCGCAGCCGACGGCCACCGCCGGGTGTCCTGGTGCGCCATGAAGGGTTGACGCAATGACGCCGAACGCCGCCTCGTCCGCTCCCAGTCGGAGAAGTTTCCTCGCCTCCACGGCAGTCGCCACCGCAGCGGTGGCGGGCGGGTTGCCGCTGCTCGCCGCCTGCGGCGGCTCGGACAGTGGCTCGGGCGGGGGCACCACATCGGGCAAGGACGCCATGAAGCTGCTGCCGACGTACGTCGCCAGCACGGTCGCCAAGCCGGACATCGCATCGAAGAACGGTTCGGCGGCCGGCTACACCGGCAAGGTCGACCTCGCCAGCCTTTCCACCTCGGTCCCCAAGAAGCTCGGTACCGGCGCCCCCTTCAAAATCATGTCCCCGTTCTGGGGTTCCCCGCCCAAGGCCGGCTGCGCCTACTACACGGCGCTCGACGCCGCGGCGGGCACGAAGGTCACCTGGCAGAACCAGGACGGCAACACCTACGGCCAGAAGCTCGGCGCCGTCCTCGCCTCCAGCGACATACCAGACATGGTGGTCGTGCCGAGCTGGGAACTGGTCGGCAAGATCTCGAACGCGGTCACCGCGAAGTTCATGGACCTCGGCCCCTACCTGGCGGGCGACAAGGTCAAGAAGTACCCGAACCTGGCCGCGATCCCCTCCGACTCCTGGCGCATGGGCATCTTCGGCGGCGCGCTGCGCGGCATTCCGATGCCCGCCGCTGCCGCGACCTTCATCGTGCCCTACTACCGCAAGGACATCTTCGACAAGAGGGGCTACTCCGTACCCAAGTCGCCCGAAGAGTTCCTCAGTTGGGCCAAGGAGGCCACCAGCGCCAAGGCCAAGGTGTACGCCTGCGGCGACATGTCCTGGACCGCCGGCAACATCTTCGGCGTCCGACCCTCCGGGACGCTCGGCTGGAACATCGGGGCCGACGGCAAGCTGACGTACCGCATCGAGCAGCCCGAGTACCTCGAGGCCCTGGAGTGGACCCGCAAGCTGTTCGACGCGGGGGTCGTGCACCCCGACGACAAGGCGCGCTCGGGCGACTCGGGACAGCGGTTCACCGCCGGGCAGATCCTGGTCTTCAACAACGACACCTCCGCCTGGTACGGGAAGACCGCCGAACAGGCCGCCGCCAACCCCGACTTCGAGATCGACGGCATGGACATCTTCGGCGCCGACGGCGGCAACCCGACGCTGTACGCCTCCCAGCCCGCCACCATCTGGTCGTTGATCCGCAAGGGCGCATCGAAGACGACGGTGGAGAACGCGCTCGCCGCCGCCAACTTCTCGGCCGCGCCCTACGGCACCAAGGAGCGGATGCTCGTCGACTACGGCGTCGAGGGCACCCACTACACGGTCAAGAACGGCGTCCCGGTCAAGACCGACCAGGGCAACACCGAGGTGATCAACGCCTGGGTGATGCTGGCAGCGCCGGCCCCCTACTTCGCCCACCCCGACTACCCCGACGTCGCCCGCAAGCAGGTCGAGTGGGAGCAGCGGATGGGTGCCTTCATGAGGAAGACGTCCACGTACGGCATGAACATCGTCGAGCCGACCCGCTACGCGAACCTCTCCAGCCAGTTCGAGCAGCTGGAGATCGACTATGTGCGCGGCAACCGGAAGCTGTCGGACGTGCAGGCGGCCATCTCCACCTGGAAGTCCTCCGGGGGTGACAAGCTGCGCGACTGGTACAAGCAGCTCATCGACAAGAACGGCAGCGGCAACTGATGTCTCTCACGGCCGGGAGCAGGCCCGAGGGGACTCGCCCCGCCGCGGCCGTCGAGGAACCGACGGCCGCGGTCGCCGCCGCCGCGGCGAAGGACAGGGTGCCGCGCAAGGCGAGCAAGGCGGCCAAGGTCCCCTTGAGGGTCCGGCTGCGCCGGGACCGCGCGCTGATCCTTATGACGTTGCCCGTCATCTTCCTGCTCCTGCTCTTCAACTACATCCCACTGCTGGGTAACGTCGTCGCCTTCCAGGACTACGACCCGTATGTCTCCGGCAACGGAGTCACGGCGATCTTCCACAGCCCCTGGGTCGGGGTGGAGCAGTTCTCGCGGATGGTCGACGACCCGCTGTTCTGGAGCGCCGCGAAGAACACCCTCGTCCTGTTCGTGCTCCAACTGGTGCTGTTCTTCCCGATCCCCATCGCTCTCGCGCTGCTCATCAACAGTGTGGTCCGGCCCCGGGTCCGGGCGGTGGCACAGGCGATCATGTATCTGCCGCACTTCTTCTCGTGGGTCCTCGTGGTCACCGTGTTCCAGCAGGTCTTCGGCGGCGCGGGCATCATCGCGCAGACCCTTGAGAACCACGGGTGGAGCGGCTTCGACCTGATGACCAACGCGAGCCTCTTCAAGTACCTGGTCACCGCGCAGGCCGTGTGGAAGGACGCCGGCTGGGGGATCATCGTCTTCCTCGCCGCGCTGGCCGCCGTCAGCACCGATCTCTACGAGGCCGCCGCCATGGACGGAGCGGGGCGCTGGCGGCGCATGTGGCATGTGACGCTGCCCGCGCTGCGTCCGGTGATCGCGCTGCTGCTGGTTCTGCGCGTGGGCGACGCGCTGAGCGTCGGATTCGAGCAGTTCCTGCTCCAGCGGGACGCGGTCGGCGCGGGAGCCAGCGAGGTCCTCGACACATACGTGTGGAACATGGGTATCCAGAACGGCGACTTCAGCTATGCGGCCGCGGTCGGACTCGTCAAGGGAGCCATCGGAGTGTGTCTCGTCCTGGGCGCGAACAAGTTCGCGCACCTGCTCGGCGAGCAGGGGGTGTACCAGAAGTGAGCCTCAACACGCAGCTCGTCCGCAGCCTCAGGGCTCCCGCCCGCCCCGTGTGGGAGGAGCCGCCCGGCAAGGCCGGACTCACCGCCAAGGGCGGCCTCCTCGTGCTCTGCGCCCTGGGGGTGCTCGGTCCGCTGTGGATCGTGATCGTCACCAGCGTTTCTCCCAAGCCCGTGATCGATCGGGTCGGCGGCCTCGTCGTGATCCCCCGGGGCATCACCTTCGTCAACTACACGGAGCTGCTCAGCGGCGGCCAGGTCAGCCGGGCGATCATGGTCTCGGTCGGTGTCACGCTCGTCGGCACGCTGTTCTCGATGACGGTGTCGGTGCTCGCGGCCTACGGCCTGTCCCGGCCGGGCAGTCTGGGCCACCGGTTCTTCCTGATGACCATGATGGCAACCATGTTCTTCGGGGCCGGCCTCATCCCGACGTACCTTCTGGTGCAGTCGCTGGGCCTCACCGACACGTATCTGTCCCTGATCCTGCCGAGCGCGGTCAGCGTCTTCAACATCCTCGTCCTGCGAGCCTTCTTCATGGGGATCTCCCCCGAACTCACCGAGTCCGCCCGCATCGACGGGGCCAGTGATCTGCGCATCCTGCTGACCATCGTCATGCCGCTGTCGCGGGCGGTGCTGGCCGTCATCTCCCTGTTCTACGCGGTCGGGTACTGGAGCGCCTGGTTCAACGCCTCCATCTACCTCAGCGACCAGCAGATGATGCCGCTGCAGAACGTGCTCATCCAGCTGGTCCAGAAGAACACCGAGGCGCCGACCGGCCTCCAGCAGGCGGTCCGCACCGGTCAACTCTCCGCCCTGGGACTGCAGATGGCCGTCATGGTGCTCGCCCTGATCCCTGTCGCGATCGCATCCCCCTTCGTCCAGCGCCACTTCAAGAAGGGGATGCTGACCGGGGCGGTCAAGGGGTAGCCGACGGCCTTCTGGAGGGGGCGGTGCGGAGGGTCGGCGACTGCTGGTGGGCCGTGGCTGGTCGCGCCCACGCGGCGGTAGTCGCACATCGATACAGCCCCGCGCCCCTCATGGGGCACCGGGCTCGCGCCAGCCACTCAGCTGCGGGCAGTCGTGCCGCTGGGCCGGCTCCCGGCCCCAAGAAGGGCGGCACCCTGCTCGAGCCGGTAGGCGACACCCCCGCGCCAGCCCCCACCCCGGACCACCACAACCCAACCCACGTCCAGCGAAGGTTCCCCATGCCCACCCTGAGCCGCAGAACCGTCCTCGCCGCGACCGCAGCAACCGCCGCCCTCACCACCATCCCCGCCCTCCCCGGCACGGCCAACGCAGCCACCCCAGCCACCTACCGCTGGCGCAACACAGTGATCGGCGGCACCGGCTTCGTCACCGGCATCCTCTTCCACCCCACCACCCCCGGTCTCGCCTACGCCCGCACCGACATCGGCGGCGCCTACCGCTGGGACGACCGCGTCGCCCGCTGGACCCCCCTCATCGACCACCTGGGCTGGGACGACTGGAACCTCCTCGGTGTCGAGGCCCTCGCCGTCGACCCCGCCCACCCGGACCGGCTCTACCTCGCCCTCGGCACCTACGCCCAGTCCTGGGCCGGCAACGGCGCGATCCTGCGCTCAGAGAACCGCGGCGCCACCTGGACCCGCACCGACCTCCCCGTCAGGCTCGGGGCCAACGAGGACGGCCGCGGCATGGGCGAGCGCCTCCTCGTCGACCCGCGTGACAGCGACACCCTCTGGCTGGGGACGAGGCACGACGGACTACTGAAGTCCACGGACCGGGGCGCCGCTTGGTCAGCTGCCCCCGGGTTCCCCCCCACCCCCTCCGCCTCCGGCCAGGGCGTCACCCTCCTGGTCGCCGTCGGCCGTGCCGTCTACGCCGGCTGGGGTGACGGCGACGGCAGCGCGACCGCCGTCAATCTCTACCGCACCACCGACGGCACCACCTGGGAAGCCGTCCCCGGCCAGCCCACCGGCACCTCCGCCAAGGTCCCGGTCCGGGCCGCCTACGACCGCCACGCGCGCGAGCTGCACGTGACGTACGCCGACGCCCCCGGCCCCAACGGGCAGGCCGACGGCAGCCTGCACAAGCTGGCCGTCGCCACCGGCCGATGGACCGAGGTCACCCCGGCCGTCCCCGGCGACAGCGACACCTTCGGCTATGGCGGGGTCGCCGTCGACGCCCGTCGCCCCGGCACCGTCGTCGTCTCCACCAACAACCGGTGGTCGGCCGGCGACACCCTCTACCGGACCACCGACGGCGGCCGCACCTGGACTTCCCTGAAGGACCATGCCGTCTTCGACGTATCAGAGACTCCCTTCCTCAAGTGGGGCGGTGATCAGCCCAAGTTCGGCTGGTGGATCCAGGCCGTCGCCGTCGACCCGTACGACTCGAACCACGTCCTCTACGGCACCGGCGCCACGGTCTACGGCACCCGTGACCTCGTCCACTGGGCCCCGCGGATCCGTGGCCTGGAGGAGACGGCCGTGCGCCAGCTGATCTCGCCCCCGGTCGGAGAGGCGCACCTGATCAGCGGGCTCGGGGACATCGGCGTGATGTACCACGAGCGGCTCACCGCGTCTCCGTCCCGCGGCATGGCCACGAACCCCGTGTTCGGGTCGGCGACGGGACTCGCGCAGGCCGCGGACAGGCCGTCGTACGTCGTCCGCACCGGCTGGGGCGACAACGGCAACGGCGCCTTCTCCAACGACGGGGGCCGGACCTGGGCGCCCTTCGCCGCCCAGCCCTCCCTCGCCCATGACGCACCGGGGCCGATCGCCACCAACGCCGACGGCGGCGTGCTGCTGTGGTCCTTCGTGCACTGGGACGGGACGAAGTACCCAGCCCACCGCTCGGACGACAACGGCGCCACCTGGACCGAGATCTCCTCCTTCCCGAAGGGCGCCACGCCGGTCGCCGACCCGGCCGACCCGACGCTCTTCTACGCGTACGACACCGACACAGGAACGCTACAAGCCAGCACTGACTGTGGCCGTACCTTCACGGCGCGTGCGAGCGGGCTGCCCTCGGGTGACAGCCAGTTCCAGCTGGTCGCGGCGCCGGGCAGGTCCGGGGACCTGTGGCTGAGCGTCAAGTGGAACGGGCTCTACCGCTCCACCGACGGCGGTGCCACCTTCACCAAGGTCGGCAGCTGCTGGGCGTCGTACACCCTGGGCTTCGGCAAGGCGGCCGACGGCGCGGACTACCCGGCGATCTACCTCGTCGGCTCCACCGAGACCATCACCGCCGTCTACCGCTCCGACGACGAGGCCACGTCCTGGACCCGTATCAACGACGACCAGCACCAGTGGGGCTGGACCGGACAGGCGATCACCGGTGACCCGCGCGTGTACGGCCGGGTCTACCTCGCCACCAACGGGCGCGGCATCCAGTACGGGGAGCCCGCCTGATGGCCGCTGGGCGGGAAAGGCCCGCGCTCACCGACGCCACCCGCGGCCGCATCCTCTTCGGCGGCGACTACAACCCGGAGCAGTGGCCCGAGGAGACCTGGCACGAGGACGTCCGGCTGATGAAGGACGCCGGCGTCAACTCCGTCACCATGGGCGTCTTCTCCTGGGCCAGGATCGAACCCCGGCCGGGGGAGCGGAACTTCGGCTGGCTGGACCGGCTCATGGACCTGATGCACGACAACGGCATCGGCGTCGTCCTCGCCACCCCCACCGCCTCGCCCCCGCCCTGGCTGGGCCGGCTGCACCCGGACACCCTGCCCCGGGACGCCGACGGCCGCATCGAGTGGTGGGGCGGCCGCCAGCACTTCTCGCACTCCAGCGCCACCTACCGCCGTTACGCCGCAGCCATCACCGAAGACCTCGCCGCCCGCTACGGCGGCCACCCCGCCCTCACCCTGTGGCACATCAACAACGAGTACTGCACCTTCGACTACGGCGACGAGGCGGCCGCCGCCTTCCGCCGCTGGCTGCGCGAGCGCTACGGCACCCTCGACGCCCTCAACTCCGCCTGGGGAACAGCATTCTGGAGCCAGGGCTACGACACCTGGGACGGCATCCTGCCCCCGCGCCACGCCCACTACCTGAAGAACCCCACCCAGGTGCTGGACTTTCGCCGCTTCACCTCCGACATGCTCCTGGAGTGCTACGCAGCCGAGCGCGACATCGTCGCCCGGCACACCCCGCACATCCCGGTGACCACCAACTTCATGCCGCTGTGGATCGGCCAGGACGCCTGGCGCTGGGCCGAGGAGGAGGACATCGTCTCCGTCGACCTCTACCCCGACCCGCGCGACCCGCTCTCTCCCCAACACAGCGCCCTGGTGCATGACCTGACCCGCTCCCAGGCGCGCGGCCCCTGGATGCTCATGGAACAGGCGGCCGGGCCGGTCAACTGGCGCGGGGTGAACCACCCCAAGCCGCGCGGCCTCAACCGCCAGTGGTCCCTCCAGGCCGTGGCCCGGGGCGCGGACGCCGTCTGCTACTTCCAGTGGCGCCAGTCCCGGCAGGGCGCGGAGAAGTTCCACTCCGGGATGGTCAGTCACGCGGGGGCGGACGGCCGTACGTACCAGGAGGTCAAGCAGCTCGGCGCGGAACTCGTCCGAATAGGCGCGGAGGTGACCGACCGCCATATCGAGTCCGACGTCGCGATCCTGCACGACTGGCACTCCTGGTGGGCCGGCGCCCACGAAGGCCGGCTCTCCACCGAGGTGGACCTCCCGGACGTGCTGCACGCCTGGCACCGCGCCCTCTGGGAGTCCCACCTCACCACCGACTTCGCCCACCCCGAACACGACCTGTCCGCCTACAAGCTGGTGGTCGTACCCCAGCTCTACCTCCTCACCGACCCCGCCATCGACAACCTCCTCGCCTACGTCCGCGGCGGCGGCACCCTGGTCAGCGGCTTCCTGACCGGTATCGCCGACGAGGACGACCGCATCCGGCCCGGCGGTATGGATCCCCGGCTGCGCGAGCTGTTCGGCATCCGCACCCTGCACGAGTGGTGGCCGCTGGACGCGGGGGAGACCGTCGAATGCGAGGGCTTCCGGGGGACCCTCTGGTCGGAGGAGATCGAGGCCGCACCCGGAGTAGCCGAGACGGTGCCCTACAAGGGCGGTGAACTCGACGGGCTGCCGGCCGTGCTGCGCAACGGGGCCGCCTGGTACGTCTCCACCCTCCCGGAACCGGAGGCGCTGCGCGAACTGCTCGCCCGGATCGCCGCCGAGGTGGGCGTCCACCCGGTCCTCGACGGTCTGCCGACGGCCGTCGAGGCGGTCCGCCGGGGAGAGCTGTTGTTCCTGTTCAACCACGGGCGTGAGACGGCGACAGTCCAAGTGCCAGGCTGGCAACGCGACTTGCTGACCGACTCTACGATCACCGGCGAAATCACCCTCAGCCGATACGGAGTGGCGGTGCTCAGGCCATGACCACCACGGGACCCGTCCACGGCACCTGGGAACCCGCCCCCGCCGTCCGCTGGGAGGACGCCTTCCTGAGCGGCAACGGCCACCACGGCGCCCTTGTGTTCGGTGATCCGAACGACGACCGTGTCATCGTCACCCACCACACTCTCGTCCGCCCCAACGGTGGCGAACACGCCCGACCGCCCCGCCTCGCCGCCGAACTGCCCTCACTCCAGGACCGGCTGCTCGCCGGTGACCTCACCGCCGCCGAGACCTTCACCGACGGCCGCCCGCTCCAGTGGGTGCAGCCCTTCCACCCCGCCTTCCAGATACGGCTGCGCAGATCACCCGGCAACACCGACGGATACCGGCGTCGAGTCGACTTCACCACCGGCGAGGCCACCGCCACCGCCGCCGACTGGACCAGCCGCGTCTTCGTCTCCCGTGCCGACGACGTGATCGTGCAGCAGGTCACCACCGCCGACCTCGGCATCGCCCTCGACCATCAACTCCCCGGCACACCCGGCGGCCTGGGCATCGGCCACAGCGCGCTCCTCACCCCCGAGGGTGCCCTGCTCAGCCTCCGCGCCCGCTACCCGGACAGCGACCTCGCCTATACCGGCGTGACCGTCCTCGCGGTGACCGGCGGCAGGACACGTCTCGTCCCGCCGGGCGTCCGCGTCACCGGCGCCTCCTCCGTCCTGCTCCTCACCCGGGTCCGCCGCCACACCGGCGAACTCGACGTGACCGCCGAGGCACGCGAGCTGCGCGACCTGCTCGAAGACGGGCAGTCGTACGAGACCCTGCTCGTCCGCCACCTCGACCTGCACCGCACGGCCTACACCCGCGTCATCCTCGACCTGGCCGCCGGCCCCGCCGAACGCGCCCTACCTGGCTCCGAGTTGCTCAAACAGCCCCGAAGCGCCGCCCTGCTGGAACGGCTCTTCGCCGCCGGCCGCTACCACCTGCTCTCCGCCTCCGGCCTCAACCCGCCCCGCCTGACCGGACTGTGGACCGGCGACTGGAACACTGCCTGGTCGGGAGCGTTCACCACCAACGCCAACCTCAACCTGCAGACGGCTTCAGCGGCGACCGGCGCCCTGCCCGAAGTCACCGCCGCCCACGCAGCTCTGATCCATCGCCAGCTGCCGGACTGGCGGGAGAACGCCCGTGCTGTCTTCGGTGCCGAGGGTCTCGTCGCGCCCACGCACACCGACGGCGAGTCCGGGTACTCGTACCACTTCGACCGCGAATACCCCCACCAGCTGTGGACGGCCGGCGCCGACTGGCTGCTCAAACCGCTCGTCGACCACGACGAGATCCGCGGCGAACGCGATCCGCGTACCGCCGCCGTGCTGGCAGAAGTCGCCGAGTTCTACGAGGACTTCCTCAGCCGGTCCGACGCCGACGGCCACCTCGTGATCGTCCCCTCCTATTCGCCCGAGAACCGGCCCGCGAACGCCGGTTGGGGTGCCATCAACGCGGCGATGGATCTCTCGGCCGCCCGGCACGCCCTGCTCACGGCCGCCGACTACCACCCGGGTCCGGACGCCGACCGCTGGCGCGCCCTCGCCGACCGGCTGCCCCCGCACCGGATCAACACCGACGGCGCGCTCGCCGAGTGGGCCTGGACCGGCCTCGACGACACCTACGACCACCGCCACCTCAGCCACCTCTACGGCGTCTGGCCGCTCGACGAGATCACCCCCTACGACACCCCCGAGCTCGCGGCAGCCGCCCACCGTGCCCTGGACCTGCGCGGCGCCGAGAACGACTCCGCCCACGGCCATCTGCATCATGCGCTGATCGCGGCCCGTCTGCGGGACGGCGAACGGGTCGCCGCCGCCCTCGACCACGTCCTGGACGGCGACTTCTTCCACGCCTCCCTGATGAGCGCGCACTACCCGAACCGCGACGTCTACAACGCCGACGCCGCACACACCCTGCCCGCCGTGCTCATCGAAGCCCTCGTCCAGTCGACCCCGGACCGGCTGGTCCTGCTCCCCGCACTCCCAGCGGCCTTCGAAAGGGGCCAACTGCACGGCATCCGCACCCGTTTCGGAGCCGAACTCGACCTCTCCTGGACCCCCGGCGTTGCGCGAGCCGTCCTGAAGCCGCACCGGACGCTGCGCATCGACCTGTGGACTTCCACCGGCGCCCAGCCGCTAGACCTCGTCGCCGGAGAAGACCACGTCCTCACCCTGGGGACGTGGTAGCCCCCCTGTAATTCCCCCCACCCATGGAAGGGACACCATGGCAACACGCACGCTGAAGAAGCGGATCACCTTGGCGCTGGTGGCACCCACTCTGGCGCTCGGCGCCACGATCGGCCTCGCCTCGGCCCCCGCCTCCGCCGCCGTCTGGAGCTCCTGCGACCAGTGGGGCAGCACCACGCTGAACGGCTACACCCTGTACAACGACATCTGGGGCTCCGGCGCCGGCAGCCAGTGCATCTGGGCCAACTCCGGTACCAACTGGGGCGTCTGGGCCGACCACCCGAACACCGGCGGCATCAAGTCCTACCCCAACGCCAAGAAGGTGATCGGCAAGTCGATCACCTCCCTCGGCTCGCTCTCCAGCAGCTACAACGTCACGGTCCCGTCGTCCGGCGCGTACGAGACGACGTACGACATCTGGGACACCAACTACAAGTACGAGATCATGCTCTGGATGAACAAGACCGGAGCCGTCGGCCCGCTCGGCACCTCGCAGGGCAACGTGACGCTCGGCGGCCACACCTGGACCGTCTACAAGGGCAACAACGGCTCCAACGACGTGTTCTCGTTCGTCCGCACCTCCAACTCCAGCTCCGGCACCGTCAACGTCCTGTCGATCCTGGACTGGATCAAGGACACCAAGGGCTGGTTCGGCAACGTGACCATCGGGGACCTGCAGTTCGGCTTCGAGATCACGTCCTCGGCCGGTGGCCTGGACTTCGCCGTCAACAGTGAGAGCGTCAGCAGCAGTTGAGTTGAGCGAGCGACCGGCCCCGCGAGCCGCGCGGGGCCGGTCGCTCGTGCTCAGGCCCGCTCGACCTCCGCACGCAGCGCGTTGTAGTCCGCGAAGGCCGCGTCCACGTCCGCGCGGGTGAGGCCGTAGCGGGCCAGGTCGTAGCTGTGGACGCGGGTGCCCTTGGGGCGGGCGACCACGGCGGGGAGGCGGGCCGCGTCGTCCTCGGTCCAGCGGGCGCCGACGGCCGCGTAGAGCTTCGGGGCGCCCGCGGCCGGGTCGGCGCCCAGCCAGGTGTACGGCACGTCCACCAGTGCCTCGCGAGGGATGTGCGCGCGGGCGGCCAGGCCACGGGCGGCCGAGCGGCTGAGCAGCTCCAGCCAGGTGGCGCCGATCCAGCCCAGGTCGAGAGGGCGGGTGCTGACCGCCATACCGTGCTCGACCAGGCTGCAGAACGAGGCCACGGCGGTGGCCGGATCGCGGTGCGTCCACACGATCGTGGCGTCCGGGAAGACCGCGCGCAGCGCGTCCAGGTTCTCCAGGTGCAGCGGGGACTTCAGCACCCAGCGGCGACGCGGGCGGCCGAACTGGAGCACCTGGTAGATCTGCTTGAGATACCGGTAGTCGGCCTCGAAGTCATGACTCTCGTGCCAGGGCAGGTACTCCGGGATCACCGCCTGGGACAGCGGCATCACGGTGTGCGGCAGCGCGAAGGTGCACTCCTCCGGGCCGTCCGGGCGCAGGTTGTGGATGTGCCGGAAGCCCGGGGCGAAGAGGTTGATCCCGCCGACCAGACGGCGGGCGGTCGTGATCGCCTTCTCCCGCTCCGCGGGACCCGGTTCGAGGTCGGGGGTGAGCAACTCCCAGAGCAGCGGGCAGCGGTGGTCCGCGGAGAGGGAGAGCACGCTGTGGGTGAGCGTGGTCGCGGTGCGGGGCAGGCCCACCACGAACACCGGCCGGTCGACGGGTTCCCGCTCGATCTCGGGGTGTTCGGCGAGCAGCCGGCGGACGCGGGCCCGGTTGGCGAGATGGCGGCCGACGTGGCCGCGGGCCGACAGCCAGCCGACGGGGGTGAGGTGTTCGGCACCCGACCAACATCGCAGCAGGTGACGTAAGTCGTCGGCGAACCGTTCGTCGCCGTCCGTGCGGCCGGCCGCGTCGAGCAGGCGCTCGAAGGCCTGGTCCGGTGTGCGGCGGGCGCGGGAGGCGGGTCCGAGGAGCAGATTGGCGAGCGTGAGGGGGAGCGGGCCGGAGGACACGGCAGCGGGGCCCTTCGCGGGGGGACAGGGAAGGGATACGTACTACCCCCTCCAACTGCCCGCCCACACTGCTGAGTTGAGACATTTACCGGCTGGTAACCGCAACCGGCCGCCGCTACCCCGTGACCGGCAGTTTCGCCCCGTCCCGCAGGAACAGCGGGATACGATCCAGCGGCGCGTCCACCGTCACCGCCGTACCGCCCTCGTACGACTCACCGGTCCACGCGTCCGTCCACCAGGCGCCCGCCGGCAGATACGCCGTCCGGGCGGTGGCGCCCGCCGTCAGCACCGGCGCCACCAGGAGGTCCCGGCCGAACAGATACGCGTCGTCGACCGTCCAGGCCGTCTGGTCCTCCGGGAACTCCAGGAACAGTGGCCGCATCACCGGCAGGCCCTCCTCGTGGGCCTCCCGCATGACCTGGAGGACGTACGGCCGCAGACGCTCGCGCAGCCGCAGGTACTTCTCCAGGATCGTGCCGGTCTCCGCGCCGTACGACCACACCTCGTTCGGACCGCCGGTCATGTCGGGGCCCAGCGGCATGCCCGGGTCGCGGAAGCCGTGCAGCCGCATCAGCGGGGACAGGGCACCGAACTGGAACCAGCGGACCATCACCTCGCGGTAGGCCGGGTCGTCCGGGTCGCCGCCGTGGAAGCCGCCGATGTCGGTGTTCCACCAGGGGATGCCGGACAGGGCCGTGTTGAGGCCGGCCGCGATCTGCCGGCGCAGGGTCGCGAAGTCGGTGCCGATGTCGCCGGACCACAGCGCGGCGCCGTAGCGCTGGCTCCCCGCCCACGCCGAACGGTTGAGGGTGACGACCTCCTCGCCCTGTGCCCGCAGGCCCTCGTAGAAGGTGCGGGAGTTCTCGGCGGGGTAGCTGTTGCCGACCTCCAGGCCCGGACCCGTCCAGTAGCGCAGGTTCTCCTGGAAGCCGGGCTTCAGCTCTGGCTCGCAGGCGTCCAGCCAGAACGCCGTGATGCCGTACGGATCGAGGTAGTTCTCCTTCACCCGGGACCACACGAACGCGCGGGCCTCGGGGTTGGTGGCGTCGTAGAAGGCCACCTGGACGGTCGACGCCACCTCCTTGTCCGGCCAGTCGGCGTGCGCCATCGGGCCGTACTGGGTGCCGATGAAGTAGCCGTGCTGCTCCATGACGGAGTGGTTCTCACTCAGCGGAGACACCGACGGCCACACGCTGACCACCAGCTTGATGCCCAATTCGGCCAGTTCGCGGACCATCGCGGCCGGGTCGGGCCACTCCTTCGGGTCGAACCTCCACTCGCCGAGGTGGGTCCAGTGGAAGAAGTCGCAGACGATCGCCGAGATGGGCAGACCGCGCCGCTTGTACTCCCTGGCCACGGCGAGGAGTTCATCCTGGGTGCGGTAGCGCAGCTTGCACTGCCAGAAGCCCGCCGCCCACTCCGGCAGCATCGGCGACCGGCCGGTCACCGCACTGTAGGTGCGCTGGCCGTCGGCCGGAGTGCCGGCCGTGATCCAGTAGTCGAGCTGACGGGCCGAGTCGGCCACCCAGCGGGTGCCGTTGCCGGCGAGTTCGACACGGCCGATCGCGGGGTTGTTCCACAGGAGGGTGTAGCCGCGGCTGGAGACCAGGACCGGGACCGAGACCTCGGCGTTGCGCTGGATCAGGTCGAGGACCAGGCCCTTCTGGTCGAGGCGCCCGTGCTGGTGCTGGCCCAGGCCGAACAGCTTCTCGCCCTCGTAGGAGACGAACCGCTGCTCCAGGCGGTGGTGGCCGTTGCCGACGGCGGTGTAGAGACGCGAGCCGGGCCACCAGAAGTGGGCGCGCTCCTCGGCCAGGATCTCCGAGAGGTCGTCGGTGCGCAGGAACCGGACCAGGCCCTCGGCGGACACCTCGACGGTCAGGCTCCCGACCGTCAGCCGCCCTTCACCGTCGACGATCTTGACGGTCGACTCGGTGGCCGGCGGCTCGTCGAGCAGGGCGCCCGGCAGACCGTCGAGGACCGGACCGCCGAGCCGGGCACGCACCCGGACCGCGTCCGGCCCCCACGGCTCGATCCGCAGCGTCTCCTGACGGCCGCTCCACTCCAGGGCGCCGTCCCGCTCACGGAAGATGCCGACGGTGGGGGAGGACTGCGCGAGGCTCACCTTGGGCGGCGCCACGGCGGACTGGACTTCGGCAGGCTGATTCACGCGGCGGCCTCCTGAATGAGTGCAGGCATGGGGTGCCAAGGCAGAGTGGTGGGGCGGTGCGAAAGAGTGGGAGAGCGGGGTGGGTCAGGACCCGGCCGGTGCCGGTCCCGTGCTTGCCCGGACCGTCAACTCAGGGGCGATCAGCACGACTTCGTCGCCGCCCCGGCCCTCCAGCTTGGCGACCAGGTGCTCCACGGCGTACCGGCCCATCTCCTGGGCGGGGATGGCGACCGACGTCAGCCGTACCGAGGCCTGGACGGCGACCTGGTCCGGGCAGATCGCCACCACCGACACGTCCTCGGGCACGGCCCGGCCCTGCTGGCGCAGCAGCGCGAGCAGCGGCTCCACCGCGGACTCGTTCTGGACGACGAAGCCCGTGGTGCCCGGGCGCTCGTCGAAGATGCGGGCCAGGGTGACGGCCATCGCGTCGTATCCGCCCTCGCACGGCCGGTGCAGCACCCGCAGGCCCAACTCCCTGGCCCGGGACCGCAGTCCGTCGAGGGTGCGCTCGGCGAAGCCGGTGTGCCGCTCGTAGACCGCGGGTGCCTCGCCGATGACAGCGATGTCGTGATGGCCGAGCTTGGCGAGGTGCTCCACGCACAGCGCGCCGGTCGCCCCGAAGTCGAGATCGACACAGGTCAGCCCGGTGGTGGAGGCGGGCAGACCGATGAGCACGCAGGGCTGGTCGGTCTGCCGGAGCAGCGGCAGCCGTTCGTCCTCCAGCTCCACGTCCATCAGGATCATCGCGTCGGCCAGCCCGCTGCCGGTGACCCGGCGCACCGCGTCCGGCCCCTCCTCGCCGGTGAGCAGCAGGACGTCATAGCCGTGTGTGCGGGCCGTGGTGGCCACCGCGATCGCGATCTCCATCATCACCGGCACGTACATGTCCGTACGCAGCGGGATCATCAGCGCGATGATGTTCGACCGGCTGCTGGCCAGGGCGCGGGCGCCCGCGTTCGGGTGGTAGCCCAGCTCCCGGATGCTCTGCTCGACCCGCTGCCGGGTGGTGGTGGAGATGGACCGCTTGCCGCTGAGGACATAGCTCACCGTGCTCGCCGAGACTCCGGCGTGCTGGGCGACCTCGGCGAGGGTGACCATCCAGCTCTCCAAGCTTTGTGAAGCGCTTCGACAGTGCGCATTGCTGACAAGGGTGAGTGAGGGTGTTCCGACAGTAGCTTCCGTGGAGGTAGGTGTCCAGAGTCTGTCGAAGCGCTTCGACAGCCAATTGGCGGTGTGCCCTCGGCAACCTTTCGGAGGGGTGGCGGCCACAAAGAGGTCGTACGGCCGTCAGACGGGTCGTACCCCGAACCGTCCCCCGGAAAGACCCCTCGATGCAACACCGCAGACCGCGCCTGTCCAGGACGGCGAAGTCGCTGCTGGCCGTCTCGGTCGCACTGGCGGCCGCCGCGGGCGTCACCGTGGCGCAGGCCGGCGAGTCGAGCAGGAAGTGCACCGCCTTGGACACCGTCACGCTCGGCAAGTACTACCTGAACGACAACCTCTGGGGTCAGGACGAGGGCACCGGCAGCCAGTGCGTCTGGGACAACTCCCGGTCGGGCTCCACGATCTCCTGGGGGACGTCGTACACCTGGGCGAACAACAGCAAGGGCAGCGACTCGGACGTCAAGTCGTACGCCAGTACGGTCCTCGGCTGGCACTGGGGCTGGAAGGTCGACAAGGCGTCCACCGGACTGCCGATCCGGGTCGGCGACCGCAAGAAGGTCACCACCCGGTGGAACTTCTCGCTCAGCTCCGACCCCGGCACCCTGGACGTGGCCTACGACCTCTGGCTGCACGCCAAGAACACCGCGGACTGGCAGGACCAGCCCACCGACGAGATCATGATCTGGCTCAACCGGCAAGGCGGGGCGGGACCGCTGGGCACCAGGTACGGCAGCGTCAGCCTCGGCGGCACGATGTGGGACATCTACCGCGGCAACATCGGCTGGAACGTCTACTCCTTCGTCCGCCGCACCAACACCACCGGCGCCACCCTGGACATCGACGACTTCACCCAGGGCCTGGTCCGCCGCAAACTGCTGAGCAACGACAAGTACCTCCCCGGCATCGAGGCCGGCAGCGAGGTCTTCAAGGGCTCGGGCCGCCTGGACACCAAGTCGTACTCCGTCGACATCGGCTGAGACACCCCCGGCGACGGTCGGCCCGATGACCCGATCGGACCGCGAGGACTGGTGGGGGCGCCCCGTTTCGGGTACCAACGATCCAGTAGCACTGGTCGGTAACGAACGGTCCACAACATTCCCTTTTGTGGCGAGGTGAGCCCTCAATGTCCGCCCCCACCACCAAAAAACCCACCGTCACCGAGCGGGAGGCCCGTCAGGTGGCGGAGGCCGCCCGGGAACAGGACTGGCGCAAGCCCAGCTTCGCCAAAGAACTGTTCCTCGGGCGCTTCCGGCTCGACCTCATCCATCCGCATCCGCTCCCCGCGGACGAGGACGTGCGCCGCGGCGAGGAGTTCCTCGCCCGGCTGCGCGAGTTCTGCGAGACGAAGATCGACTCGGCCCGCATCGAACGCGAGGCGCGCATCCCCGACGAGGTCGTCACCGGCCTCAAGGAGCTCGGCGCCCTCGGGATGAAGATCGACATCAAGTACGGCGGCCTCGGCCTCACCCAGGTCTACTACAACAAGGCCCTCGCCCTGGTCGGCTCCGCGAACCCGGCGGTCGGCGCCCTGCTCTCCGCCCACCAGTCGATCGGCGTCCCGCAGCCGCTGAAGATCTTCGGCACCCAGGAGCAGAAGGACGCCTTCCTGCCCCGCTGCGCCCGCACCGACATCTCGGCGTTCCTGCTCACCGAGCCGGACGTCGGCTCGGACCCGGCGCGCCTGGCCACCACCGCCGTACCGGACGGGGACGACTACGTCCTCGACGGGGTGAAGCTCTGGACCACCAACGGCGTGGTCGCCGACCTGCTCGTGGTCATGGCGCGCGTACCCAGGTCCGAGGGGCACAAGGGCGGGATCACCGCCTTCGTGGTCGAGGCCGGCTCCGAGGGCATCACGGTCGAGAACCGCAACGCCTTCATGGGCCTGCGCGGTCTCGAGAACGGCGTCACCCGCTTCCACCAGGTCAGGGTCCCGGCCGCCAACCGCATCGGCCCCGAGGGGGCGGGCCTCAAGATCGCCCTCACCACCCTCAACACCGGCCGGCTCTCCCTCCCCGCGATGTGCGTGGGCGCCGGCAAGTGGTGTCTGAAGATCGCCCGCGAGTGGTCGGCGGTCCGTGAGCAGTGGGGCAAGCCGGTCGCGCTGCACGAGGCGGTCGGCTCCAAGATCAGCTTCATCGCGGCGACCACCTTCGCCCTGGAGGCGGTCGTCGACCTGTCCTCCCAGATGGCCGACGAGAACCGCAACGACATCCGTATCGAGGCCGCCCTCGCCAAGCTCTACGGCTCCGAGATGGCCTGCCTGATGGCGGACGAGCTGGTCCAGATCCGCGGCGGGCGCGGCTTCGAGACGGCGGAGTCCCTCGCGGCGCGCGGGGAACGCGCCGTCCCCGCCGAGCAGCTCCTGCGCGACCTGCGCATCAACCGCATCTTCGAGGGCTCCACGGAGATCATGCACCTGCTGATCGCCCGCGAGGCCGTCGACGCCCATCTGTCGGTCGCGGGTGACCTCATCGACCCCGACAAGTCCCTCCAGGACAAGGCGAAGGCGGGCGCGAACGCGGGCGTCTTCTACGCCAAGTGGCTGCCGAAGCTGGTCGCGGGTCCCGGCCAACTCCCCACTTCGTACGCCGACTTCAAGCACGGCGTGGACCTCTCCCCGCATCTGCGCTACGTCGAGCGGCATGCCCGCAAGCTCGCCCGGTCCACTTTCTACGCCATGTCCCGCTGGCAGGGCCGGATGGAGACCAAGCAGGGCTTCCTGGGTCGGGTCGTGGACATCGGCGCGGAGCTGTTCGCGATGAGCGCGGCCTGTGTCCGCGCCGAACTGCTGCGCAGCCAGGGCGACCACGGCCGCGAGGCCTACCAGCTCGCCGACGCGTTCTGCCGGCAGTCCCGCGTCCGCGTCGACGAGCTGTTCACCCGCCTCTGGTCGAACACCGACGACCTGGACCGCAAGGTCGTCAAGGGTGTTCTCGGCGGCTCCTACGAGTGGCTGGAGCGCGGCATCGTCGACCCGTCGGGCGAGGGCCCGTGGATCGCCGACGCCACCCCCGGACCGTCCGCGCGGGAGAACGTCCGCCGACCCATCGAGTAGGCGCTCAGCAGTACTTGTCGCTCGGATCCCGCGTCGTCCAGGAGCAGGAGTCGACCTTGGCGCCACTCGCCCTGGTCAGCGTCGCCGTGTCGCTGGTGTTGTTCCACACGTAGGCGCGGCGGTTCTGGAACTTGTCCGACGCGGTGTCCGTGCCCCGGCCGGTGCGCACCTTCATCGTCTTGTGGGCGCCGATCTTGATGTTCTTGAAGACGTAGCGGTGGTTGGAGGTGTCCTTGAGGACCCAGCCCTTGAGCGAGACCGCCGAGCCGCCGGTGTTCTTGATCTGCACCCACTCGGCGTTGAGGCTCGCGTTGGAGCGGTTGTCGCTGCCCGGGCTGTCGAACCACACGTGGTAGACGGTCACACCGCCGGCCGCCTCGGCCGGGGTGCTGAGCAGGGTGCCGGTGAGCAGCGCGGCGCCCGCGAGCGCGGGCAGGGCGGCGCGTATGTGCGCAGTACGCATGGAGAGATCCCCCCAGGATGTCTTCCGGGCGGGCCGGTCATCCACCGACCCGACAGAAGTGTTATCACACGATCTTCACGTGAGCCTCACAAAGGGAATTCCGCTTCATACGGCGCCAACAACTGATAAGGCACCCGCGTGAGGGACGCGCTGTCCTCCGGGCCACCGGTTGCGGCCACAATGGGGGGATGACCGACAGTCCTGCCAGTCCGGCCCCCCTCGCCGACCCGCACCTCGTGTACGACCCGCTCGCGGGCGACGGCCCCAAGGACGTGGTGATCCTCGGCTCCACCGGATCCATCGGCACCCAGGCCATCGACCTCGTCCTGCGCAACCCCGACCGCTTCCGGGTCACCGCCCTGTCCGCCAACGGCGGCCGGGTCGCCCTCCTCGCCGAGCAGGCGCACCGGCTGCGGGTACGGACCGTCGCGGTCGCCCGCGAGGATGTAGTACCGGCGCTGCGCGAGGCCCTGACCGGTCGCTACGGCGCCGGTGAGCCGCTCCCCGAGATCATCGCCGGCCCGGAGTCGGCCACCCAGCTCGCCGCCTCCGACAGCCACACCGTCCTCAACGGCATCACCGGCTCCATCGGCCTCGCCCCGACCCTCGCCGCCCTGGAGGCGGGCCGCACCCTCGCGCTCGCCAACAAGGAGTCGCTGATCGTCGGCGGCCCGCTGGTCAAGGCGCTGGCCAAGCCCGGCCAGATCATCCCGGTCGACTCCGAGCACGCGGCGCTCTTCCAGGCACTGGCGGCGGGGACGAGGGCCGACGTCCGCAAACTGGTCGTCACGGCGTCCGGAGGACCCTTCCGGGGCCGCACCAAGGCCGACCTGGCCCGGGTGACCGTCGAGGAGGCGCTCGCCCACCCCACCTGGGCGATGGGACCGGTCATCACGATCAACTCCGCGACCCTGGTCAACAAGGGCCTCGAAGTCATCGAGGCACACCTCCTCTACGACATTCCCTTCGACCGGATTGAGGTGGTCGTGCACCCGCAGTCGTATGTCCACTCGATGGTCGAGTTCACGGACGGTTCCACGATCGCGCAGGCGACGCCCCCCGACATGCGGGGGCCGATCGCCATCGGTCTCGGGTGGCCCGAACGGGTCCCCGACGCGGCCCCCGCCTTCGACTGGAGCAAGGCCTCCACCTGGGAGTTCTTCCCGCTGGACAACGAAGCCTTCCCCTCCGTGAACCTCGCCCGGCACGTCGGAGAGCTCGCAGGCACCGCCCCGGCGGTGTTCAATGCGGCCAACGAGGAGTGCGTCGAGGCCTTCCGCAGCGGTCTGCTGCCTTTCAACGGCATCATGGAGACCGTCACGCGCGTGGTCGAAGAGCACGGCACCCCTCGTACGGGAACTTCGCTGACCGTGCCGGACGTACTCGAAGCGGAGACCTGGGCGCGCGCCCGGGCCCGGGAACTGGCAGCACTGAAGGCGACCGCGGAGGCCCGTGCATGACAGCCCTGATGATGATCCTCGGCATAGTCGTCTTCGTGATCGGCCTGCTGGTCTCGATCGCCTGGCACGAGCTGGGGCATCTCTCCACCGCCAAGCTCTTCGGCATCCGCGTCCCGCAGTACATGGTCGGCTTCGGCCCGACCATCTGGTCGCGGCGCAAGGGCGACACCGAGTACGGCTTCAAGGCCATCCCGGCCGGCGGCTACATCCGCATGATCGGCATGTTCCCGCCGGGCGCCGACGGCCGGATCACCGCGCGCTCCACCTCTCCCTGGCGCAGCATGATCGAGGACGCCCGCTCGGCCGCCTTCGAGGAGCTCCAGCCCGGCGACGAGACCCGCCTCTTCTACACACGCGCCCCCTGGAAGCGGGTGATCGTGATGTTCGCGGGCCCCTTCATGAACCTCATCCTCGCGGTGGCGCTGTTCCTCACGGTCCTGATGGGCTTCGGCATCAGCCAGCAGACCACCACCGTCAGCTCGGTCTCCCAGTGCGTGATCGCCCAGAGCGAGAACCGCGACAGCTGCAAGAAGACCGACGCCGCCTCCCCGGCCGCCGCCGCGGGCCTGAAGGCCGGCGACAAGATCCTCTCCTTCAACGGGGTGCAGACCACCAGCTGGAACCAGCTCTCCGACCTGATCCGCGCCACCCCTGGCAAGGACGTCGCGATCGTCGTCGACCGCAAGGGCCAGGACGTCACCCTGCACGCGAAGATCGCCACCAACCAGGTCGCCAAGAAGGACTCCAGCGGCCAGATCGTCCAGGGCCAGTACGTCACCGCGGGCTTCCTCGGCTTCAGCGCCGCCAGCGGCATCGTCCGCCAGGACCTCGGCGAGTCGGTGACCTGGATGGGCGACCGCCTCGGCGAGGCCGTCGACTCCATCGCCGGCCTCCCCGGCAAGATCCCGGCCCTCTGGAACGCGGCCTTCGACGGCGCCCCCCGCCAGCCGGACTCCCCGATGGGCGTGGTCGGCGCGGCACGGGTCGGCGGCGAGATCTTCACCCTCGACATCCCGCCCACCCAGCAGCTGGCCATGGCCCTGATGCTGGTGGCCGGCTTCAACCTCTCCCTGTTCCTCTTCAACATGCTCCCGCTGCTCCCGCTGGACGGCGGGCACATCGCGGGCGCCCTGTGGGAGTCACTGCGCCGGAACCTGGCGAGGGTACTGCGCCGCCCGGACCCCGGCCCGTTCGACGTGGCGAAGCTGATGCCGGTGGCTTATGTGGTGGCGGGCGTGTTCATCTGCTTCACGATCCTCGTGCTGATCGCCGACGTGGTTAACCCCGTGAAAATCTCGTAGCCATACGACGTTCGAAGCGGCCCGGAACACTGTGTTCCGGGTCGCTTCCATCGAGTGGGTTTACGGGTAGGGGATGTGCCCGCGGCCTGCCCGGTGCCGTAATCTCGGAGTCTGGAACCCGCTTTCGACGGGACCTGGACCTAGATCCACGACTTGGGGTTGCACAGCAGATGACTGCGATTTCTCTCGGCATGCCGTCCGTTCCGACCAAGCTCGCCGAACGCCGGAAGAGCCGGCAGATCCAGGTCGGCTCCGTGGCGGTCGGCGGAGACGCCCCGGTCTCGGTCCAGTCGATGACCACGACCCGTACGTCGGACATCGGCGCCACCCTTCAGCAGATCGCCGAGCTCACCGCGTCCGGCTGCCAGATCGTGCGGGTGGCCTGCCCGACCCAGGACGACGCCGACGCCCTCGCCACGATCGCGAAGAAGTCCCAGCTCCCGGTCATCGCGGACATCCACTTCCAGCCGAAGTACGTCTTCGCCGCCATCGAGGCCGGCTGCGCGGCGGTCCGGGTGAACCCCGGCAACATCAAGCAGTTCGACGACAAGGTCAAGGAGATCGCGGCGGCCGCCAAGGACCACGGCACCCCGATCCGCATCGGCGTCAACGCCGGCTCCCTGGACCGCCGGCTGCTCCAGAAGTACGGCAAGGCGACCCCCGAGGCCCTGGTCGAGTCGGCCCTGTGGGAGGCGTCCCTCTTCGAGGAGCACGACTTCCGGGACATCAAGATCTCCGTCAAGCACAACGACCCGGTCGTGATGATCGAGGCGTACAAGCAGCTGGCCGCGCAGTGCGACTACCCGCTGCACCTGGGTGTGACGGAGGCGGGCCCGGCCTTCCAGGGCACCATCAAGTCGGCGGTCGCCTTCGGCGCGCTGCTCTCCCAGGGCATCGGCGACACCATCCGGGTCTCCCTGTCGGCACCTCCGGTCGAGGAGGTCAAGGTCGGCAACCAGATCCTGGAGTCCCTCAACCTCAAGCAGCGCGGCCTGGAGATCGTCTCCTGCCCGTCCTGCGGCCGCGCCCAGGTCGACGTCTACAAGCTGGCCGAGGAGGTCACGGCGGGCCTGACCGGCATGGAGGTCCCGCTGCGCGTCGCGGTCATGGGCTGCGTCGTGAACGGCCCCGGCGAGGCCCGCGAGGCCGACCTCGGCGTCGCCTCCGGCAACGGCAAGGGCCAGATCTTCGTCAAGGGCGAGGTCATCAAGACCGTCCCCGAGTCCAAGATCGTCGAGACCCTCATCGAGGAGGCCATGAAGCTGGCCGAACAGATGGAGGCGGAGGGCGTGGCTTCGGGGGAGCCTTCGATTTCGGTCGCCGGGTAACAGAACAGCCCGTCCGGCGTTTGAGGACGAGGCCGTTCAGGCCGAAGCGGGGGTCCGGGGGCGGCAGCCCCCAGCGGCGGGACCGGAGCCGAGCGCACCCGCGAGCCAACGGTCACCCACACGGGGCGGCACGGCCAAGCTTCCGCAGGTACAGTGCGGAGATCAGCAGAACCCCTCAGCGTGAGGCCCCGCACGTGTTGACGCAGACCACCTCACGGGTGCTCGAACCGAGTGACCTGGACGCCGCGCTCGCCGTACTCGACCGCGAGCCGGTCACGAACGCCTTCGTGACCTCGCGTGTCCAGGTGGCCGGCCTCGACCCCTGGCGCCTCGGCGGCGAGATGTGGGGCTGGTACGAGGACGGCATGCTCACGTCCCTCTGCTACGCCGGCGCCAACCTCGTCCCGATCTGCGCCACTCCGCGCGCGATCCGCGCCTTCGCCGACCGTGCGCGCCGGGCCGGCCGCCGCTGCTCCTCGATCGTCGGCCCCAGCGAAGCCACCGCCCCGCTGTGGCGCCTCCTTGAACCACACTGGGGGCCGGCCCGCGAAGTCCGCGCCCACCAGCCCCTGATGGTCACCGACCGGATGCCCGCCGACATCGCTCCGGATCCGTACGTCCGCCGTATCCGCAAGGACGAGATGGAGACGATCATGCCGGCGTGCGTGGCGATGTTCACCGAGGAGGTGGGCGTCTCCCCGATGGCCGGCGACGGCGGCCTCCTCTACCAAGCGAGGGTCGCCGAACTCGTCGGCTCCGGCCGCTCGTTCGCCCGGCTCGACGACAGCGGCAGGGTGGTCTTCAAGGCGGAGATCGGCGCGGCGACATCGGAGGCCTGCCAGATCCAGGGCGTGTGGGTGGCCCCCGAGTACCGGGGCATGGGCCTCGCGGCCCCCGGCATGGCGGCGGTGCTGCGCTACGCCCTGGCCGACGTGGCCCCGGTGGTCAGCCTCTATGTGAACGACTTCAACACGGCCGCGAGAAGGACATATCTGCGGGTGGGCTTCAAGGAAGTCGGCGCGTTCATGAGCGTCCTGTTCTGACGGTTCGCCCGCGACAGGCGCCAGGGGCAGCAACCGGAACCTCCCTGTACCCTCCCCACATGGACCTCGTGATCGGCCCCCTGGACCTCATCTCCCATGTGGACGAGGCCCTGGCGGTCCAAGCGATCGCCTTCGGCCTGGGACCCGACGAGGTAGCCGTACGCCGTCAGATCGTCGTGCGTCACATGCAGTACCCCGGAGCAAGGGCCTTCGGCGCGACTGCCGACGGTCTGCTCGTCGGCTTCGTCTACGGCATGCCGAACAGCCGCACCCACTGGTGGTCCACCGTCGTGGAGCCCTACCTCCGTGCCCAGGGCCACGCCGACTGGCTCGACGACTCCTTCGTGATCACCGAGCTGCATGTGCACCCCCGCCACCAGAACCGCGGCATCGGCCGTCGGCTGATCACGACGATCACCGACGGCGCCACCGAGCCCCGCTCGATCCTCTCCGCGATCGACACCGACAGCCCGGCCCGCGGCCTGTACCACTCCCTCGGCTATGTGGACCTCGCCCGCCAGGTCCACTTCCCGAGCGCGCCGAAGCCGTACGCGGTGATGGGCGCCCCGCTGCCCCTGCGCCGCGGAGGAAGCGGTCGCCGTTAACGGATTTCCACCGGCACAGCAAGCCCGGCTAACCTCCTAGCCATCAACCTTTCCCGGCAGGAGTACGAGAACCATGGCGAACGCACCGGTCCAGCGCATGTCCCAGTTGATGGCGAAGACGCTGCGCGACGACCCGGCGGACGCCGAGGTCCTCAGCCACAAGCTCCTCGTCCGCGCCGGCTATGTCCGCCGTACGGCGGCCGGTATCTGGTCCTGGCTGCCCCTCGGCCTGAAGGTGCTGTCCAACGTGGAGCGGGTCGTCCGCGAGGAGATGGACGCGATCGGCGCCCAGGAGGTGCTGCTCCCGGCCCTTCTGCCCCGGGAGCCGTACGAGGCGACCGGCCGCTGGGAGGAGTACGGCGCCGAGCTGTTCCGCCTCCAGGACCGCAAGGGCGGTGACTACCTCCTCGGCCCGACCCACGAGGAGATCTTCACCCTCCTGGTGAAGGACCAGGCGTCTTCCTACAAGGACCTGCCGGTCATCCTCTACCAGGTCCAGAACAAGTACCGGGACGAGGCGCGTCCGCGGGCCGGCATCCTGCGCGGCCGTGAGTTCCTGATGAAGGACTCCTACTCCTTCGACCTGGACGACGACGGCCTCGCCCACTCCTACGCCCTGCACCGCGCGGCCTACCAGCGGATCTTCGAGCGCCTCGGCCTCGACTACCGCATCTGCGCCGCCACCGCCGGCGCCATGGGCGGCTCGAAGTCGGAGGAGTTCCTGGCCCCGGCCGAGGCCGGCGAGGACACCTTCGCCGACTGCCCGAACTGCGACTTCGCGGCCAACACCGAGGCGATCACCTACGAGCTGAAGCCGGTCGACGCCACCGACGTGCCCGCGCTCGAGGAGATCCCGACCCCGGACACCCCGACCATCGAGACCCTCGCCGCCCACCTCGGCGTGCCCGCCTCCGCCACCCTGAAGAACCTCCTGGTGAAGGTCGACGGCGAGATCGTGGCCGTCGGCGTCCCGGGCGACCGCGAGGTCGACATGGGCAAGGTCGAGGCGCACTTCGCGCCGGCCGCCGTCGAGCTGGTCACCGAGACCGACTTCGCCGCCAGTCCCGACCTGGTCCGCGGCTACGTCGGCCCGCAGGGCCTCGGCGAGAAGGTGAAGTACATCGCCGACCCGCGCGTGGCCCCCGGCACCTCCTGGATCACCGGCGCCAACAAGGCGGGCACGCACGCCAAGAACGTGGTGTCCGGCCGTGACTTCGAGGTCGACGAGTTCGTCGACGTCGTCGTCGTGCAGGACGGCGACCCCTGCCCGAAGTGCGGCACCGGCCTCAAGCTGGACCGCGCCATCGAGATCGGTCACATCTTCCAGCTGGGCCAGAAGTACACCAACGCGCTCAAGCTCGACGTCCTCGGCCAGAACGGCAAGCCGGTCCGCGTCACCATGGGCTCCTACGGCATCGGCGTCTCGCGCGCCGTCGCCGCTCTCGCCGAGCAGACCGCCGACGAGAAGGGCCTGGTCTGGTCCCGCGAGGTCGCCCCGGCCGACGTGCACGTGGTCGCCGCCGGCAAGGCGCTGCAGACCGAACTCGCCCTGGACGTCTCCGAGAAGCTGCGGGCGGCCGGGCTGCGCGTCCTGGTCGACGACCGGGCCGGGGTCTCCCCGGGCGTGAAGTTCACGGACGCCGAGCTGATCGGCGTACCGCAGATCCTGATCGCGGGCCGCCGCTCCGCCGAGGGCGTCCTGGAGCTCAAGGACCGCAGGACGGGCGAGCGCGAGGAACTGACGGTGGACGAGGCGATCGCCCGGCTCAGCGCCGGCTGACCCCAACTCCCTTTCCGACGGCCGCCGGTGACCCACCGGTGGCCGTCGCGCCTTTTCAGGAACGTCTCAGAGAGTTCTTCCGCTCCGTATGGGAGCCTCACAGACGTCTCTCAGGCCGATACCCGAACGTAATGCGTGACAGAGAGTCACGCAGGAGGGGATCGGCCATGACCGAGAGAGTGCTGCGCAGGCAACAGGGGGAGCAGGGGGCGGCCGCGAAGGTCCGCCGGGGGACCCGGCGCACGGCGGCCCTGGCGGCGGCGGGGGTGTTCGCCCTGGTCGGCACCATGCAGTCGGACGCCGACACGACCGCCGGCAGCGGCACCGGTACGAAGACATCGAGCACCAGCTCCAACTCAAGCTCCGGCAAGGACGGTTCCTCGTCCAGCTCTTCGAGCGACTCAAGCTCCTCGAAGTCCTCCGACTCGTCCTCGAGCTCCTCCTCGGACCTCCAGTCCTCCTCCGACGGTCTCACCTCGGGCAGCGGATCGAGCTCCACCGACTCCACCTCGGGGGCGTCATGGCCGCCCTCGTCCCGCGCAGGAAGGCCGCCGCCGAGTGGCGTGCCCTCGGCACCGCCCCTGGCCGTGCCCGGCCCCCAGGGCACCGCCCGCGCCGGCATTTCCCGCTGGGCGGGCCTGGTCGAGGGCCGAGGCGCCTGCCACCACCCCGACGGCACGGTCCTCTGGTCCGCAGCGCGCTGACGACGTTCACGACCGAACTGGACGCCCACGCCCACGGGGCGTGCACCGCGACCGACCACGCACCCCTGCTGCCCGTCCCCACCGAGCGGATCTGACATGGACCAGCACATCGACATCGCCTTGACGTCCTGCCAGGGCCACGGCCTGTGCGCAGAGCTGCTCCCCGAGCACATCGCCCTTGACGAATGGGGCTACCCCGTCGTCGACGGCAAGCCCGTCCCACCCCGCGCAAGAAAACGAGCCCGGAGGGCAGCGGCGGACTGCCCGGTCCTGGCCTTGAAACTGAGGGAAGGGTGATTCCCCAGGGGCGCGGGGCTGTATTGATGTGCGGCTCCGCCGCGAGGGCGCGACCAGCCACGACGGGCCGGTAGCCCGGCGACGACCGAAGTCCCCGAACCGGCCGTCTAAAGCCACCCCGCGAATTCCAGCAACAGTTCGGCATCCTTCGGCCGCCCCACGCGAAGCGCCCGCACCCCCGACTCCACCGCCCGAAACAACGTCCACCCCCGCAACCGCTCCTGATCCACCTCGAGCGACTCCGCGAGCCGCCTGATCCGCCGCCGGGTGATCGCCGCCCCCGACGGCGAGGCGATCAGGTCCTCCACCCGATCCCGCACCAGCCGCGCCAGATCGAACGCACACTCCCCGACCACCGGATCCGGCCCCACCGCCAGCCACGGCAGCCGCTCCCCGGCCAGCACCTTGCTCTGCCGAAACGTTCCATGCAGCAACTGCCGCTCAGGCGGCGCGGTCAGCAGCTCGTCCCGGGCCACGAGCGCCGCGTCGACCAGCGGCGTCACCTCAAGGCCGGCGGACGCCCGCATCGCCGTGGCCTGTCGGCCCGTCCGTTCCGCCACCGTCTCGAAGACCGGCCCCTGGGGCGGGTCGACCCACAACCGCCGCAGCGTCGCCGCCGCCTCCAGCAACGCCTTAGCCTCGGGCAGCGACCGCACCGACACCTCCGGATGCAGCCGCTCCAGCAGCAGCACCCCGTCGGCCGCATCCGCGTCCAGCAGCCGTACGGCACCCAGGCCGCCCCAGTGCGCCAGCGCGGCGGCCTCGCTCTCCGGCCGGGCCCGCCGCGGCGCCAGCTTCAGCACCGCCGGTGTCCCGTCCGCCCGCCGCACCAGCAGGACGACGCTGCTGCGTCCGCCCGGCACCTGCACCCGCTCCACGGTCAACTCGCGTAGCGCGACGGCCTGTTCCAGCGCGCGCGGCAGCTGCTCCAGCCACTCGTCAGCGTCCGGCGCCGTCTCACCGAGCGCCTTCACCAGGCGCCGCGGCGGTTCGAAAGCCATACGCGAGTCGTTCCTTTCCTGATCTAGGGAGTCGCCGAAGGCGAGGCCGAGGCACCGGCCCGGCCCAGCGGCGCGTCCCGCTCGGCGAGCCCAGGGAAGGCTACGCTCTGCCCGCTCCACCGCACCGCCCGCACCGCGGCCTCCCGCAGCGCCCCGGCCGCCGACCCGCGCCGCTCGCCGGAGGATGCCCGGACCAGGTCGGAGTACACGTCGGCCACCCGCTCCTCCAGATCGGCGGCGAGCCGCAGGGCCGTCGCCGAATCGGTGACGGCGAACGGCAGCGCGTACGCCGCGCTCGCGGCGACGGGCGCGGCGCCCAGGTCCCGCACCTCGCGGGCCAGCGCGTCCCGGCGGGCCCGGTGCGCGTCGTACGCCGAGCGGGCCTCGGCCAGCCGCTGCGCCCCGATCCGGCCGCCGACCACGCCGTACCCGTAGACCGCCGCGTGCTCGGCCGCCAGTGCCGCCTGGAGCGCCTTGAGCACCCCGGACTCGGCCTCGTCGCTCACTTGCCACCCTCCGTCAGCAGGTACGCGTGCGCGGATCCGGCCGCCGCCACCCCGGCCAGCAGCCGCGCCAGTTCGCCGGGCACGTCCAGCAGTGCCTTGGCCCGCCGGTCGGCGAGGCCGCGCTCGGCGGCGGCGAGCGCGGCGAGCGCGGACTTCTCGTCGGCCGGGACCGTCGGGGAGGCCGACGCGGACGCCGTGGCCGAAGCCGGGGCCGCCGCGCCCTCCGTGAAGGCCGCCACATGTGCCGCCACCTGTGCCCGCAGCGGTCGCAGCCGCTCCGCGAGCCCGGGGTGGGCGGCGAGGACGGCGTCGTACTGCCCAAGCAGCCCCTCGCTGTCCCGGGCCGCACGCGCGCGTGCCCGCGCGGCTACGGACGTGCCGCCGCCGCTGCCGGCGGAGTCGGGGCCGGCGGAGCAGCCCGCCAGCATGGCGGCCGACGCCGCCGAGACGATCAGGCTCCTTCTGCGTACTCCCCTAGGGGTACGCGACGGCGGGGGGAACGGCACGGCAGACGTCCTCGGGGAGCTGGATACGAAGAAACGCGAAAGGAATGGGGCACGGGACGGACCCGCCGGTGATCACCGTACCCGCGCACCTGTCCGAAGCCACTCATCGGCACCGTCCGTACCCGGGTGGACGGCAACACTCTCTGCGACCGGATACCCTTTGACCAGACACGCGACCCATCCCACAACAGCACACGCGGCCGAGGAGTCACCCGGATGAGCACGACCCAGAGCGAGAGGCTGCGAGAGCTCCTGGAACCGCTCGTCACCGCCCAGAGCCTGGATCTCGAAGAGATCGCCGTGGACTCCGTCGGACGCAAGCGGGTACTGCGCGTGGTCGTCGACTCGGACACCGGGGCCGACCTGGACCAGATCGCCGATGTGAGCCGTGAGCTCTCGGCGAGGCTCGACGAGAGCGACGCGATGGGCGAGGGCGAGTACACCCTCGAGGTCGGCACCCCGGGCGCGGAGCGCGCCCTCACCGAACACCGGCACTACACGCGTGCCGTGGACCGCCTGGTGCGGTTCCAGCTGGCCGAGGGCGGGGAACTGGTCGCCAGAATCCTGGACGTCGACGACGAGGGCGTCGACCTCGAAGTGCCCGGCGTGAAGGGCCGCAAGGCCACCTCCCGCAGACTCGCCTTCGCCCAGATCGACAAGGCCCGCGTGCAGGTCGAGTTCAACCGCAAGGACAAGAAGGACATGAAGGAAGAGGAGGAGGCGTAGCCGTGGACATCGACATGAGCGCCCTGCGGGGCTTGGTTCGGGAGAAGGAGATCTCCTTCGACCTGCTGGTCGAGGCGATCGAGTCGGCCCTCCTCATCGCGTACCACCGCACCGAGGGAAGCCGCCGCCACGCACGCGTGGTGCTCGACCGGAACACCGGGCACGTGACCGTGTGGGCGAAGGAGGACCCCGAGGACCTGGAGGAGGGGCAGGAGCCACGCGAGTTCGACGACACCCCGTCGGACTTCGGGCGGATCGCCGCCACCACCGCCAAGCAGGTCATCCTGCAGCGGCTCCGCGACGCCGAGGACGACGCCACGCTCGGCGAGTACGCCGGCCGGGAGGGCGACATCGTCACCGGCGTGGTCCAGCAGGGCCGTGACCCGAAGAACGTGCTCGTCGACATCGGCAAGCTGGAGGCCATCCTGCCGGTGCAGGAGCAGGTCCCCGGCGAGACCTATCCGCACGGGATGCGGCTGCGCTCGTACGTCGTCAGGGTGGCCAAGGGCGTCCGCGGACCCTCCGTCACGCTGTCCCGCACACACCCGAACCTGGTGAAGAAGCTCTTCGCCCTGGAGGTGCCGGAGATCGCCGACGGCTCCGTCGAGATCGCCGCCATCGCCCGCGAGGCCGGTCACCGGACGAAGATCGCGGTCCGCTCCACCCGTTCGGGCCTGAACGCCAAGGGCGCCTGCATCGGCCCCATGGGCGGCCGTGTCCGCAACGTCATGGGCGAGCTGAACGGCGAGAAGATCGATATCGTCGACTGGTCGGACGACCCGGCCGAGATGGTGGCGAACGCGCTGTCGCCGGCCCGGGTCTCCAAGGTGGAGGTCGTGGACCTGGCGGCCCGGTCGGCCCGGGTGACCGTGCCCGACTACCAGCTGTCACTGGCGATCGGCAAAGAGGGACAGAACGCCCGTCTCGCCGCCCGGCTCACCGGCTGGCGGATCGACATCCGACCGGATACCGAACAGGTGTCCGAGTAAATCACTCTCGCCCTCGCCCCGGATCACTCTCGCGCTCGTCGGGGGTTCACCCGGGCGGGGGGAATAGTTCCAAGCCGCAGGTCGCTTGGATTACGACAACAGCCGTTCGATCTTTGCCCCGAAGGGGTGAGGTCGCTACGGGGAGGTAGACTTAGGAGTGTCTGGCCGGACGCGTGCCCGCGCATGCCCTGAGCGCACCTGTGTGGGGTGCAGGCAGCGAGCGGCCAAGACCGAACTGCTGCGGATCGTGGCGGTCGAGGACGAATGTGTCCCCGATCCTCGCGGTACGCTGCCCGGCCGGGGTGCATACGTACACCCCGTCCAGGTCTGTCTGGACCAGGCGGTGCGCCGCCGGGCACTCCCGAGGGCGCTCCGCGTCCCGGGTCCGCTGGACGTAAAGGCGTTGCGCCCCCACGTCGAGCAGTAACACCGTAAGAAGCGTCGTACGGAACGTCCGTGCGGCTCTGGTACCCCGCGAGTTGGAAGTAGGTCGAGATTGCGATGAGCACTCGATGAGCACGCGATGAGTACGCCCATGAAGTAGCGACGGTCCGGACACACCCGGACCTAAAAGGAGCGAAGTGGCTAAGGTCCGGGTATACGAACTCGCCAAGGAGTTCGGGGTTGAGAGCAAGGCCGTCATGGCCAAGCTCCAGGAACTCGGTGAATTCGTCCGTTCGGCGTCCTCGACGATCGAGGCGCCCGTTGTACGCAAGCTGACTGACGCCTTCCAGGGCGGTGGCAACGGCAAGTCCGCCGGCAAGCCCGCCCCGCGCAAGGCTGCCCCCAGGCCCGCCGCGCCCTCTCCGGCGCAGGCGGCACGTCCGGGTGCCCCCAAGCCGGGCGCCCCGCGTCCGGCCGCCCCGCAGCCGCCGGCCCCTGCGGCGCCCGCCCCCGCGGCTCCGGCCTCGGCCTCGGAGGCGCCCTCGGCTCCGGCTCCGGTCACCCCCGCGCCGGCCGCCTCCGGCCCGCGTCCGGGCCCGAAGCCCGCACCGCGTCCGGCTCCGGCCGCGCCCGAGTTCACGGCCCCGCCGGCGCCTCCGGCCGCCCCGCAGCAGCCGAGCCCGGCCGCCGCACAGGGCCCGCGTCCCGGTGGTGCACCTCGTCCGAACCAGGGCGCCCCGCGCCCCGGCGGTCGTCCCGCCCCCGGTCAGGGCCAGGCCCGTCCGGGTCAGGGCGGCCAGCGTCCCGAGCGCGCCCCCCGTCCGGGCGGTGCCCGTCCGGCCGGTCCGCGTCCGGGCAACAACCCCTTCACCTCCGGTGGCTCCACCGGCATGGCCCGCCCGCAGGCCCCGCGCCCGCAGGGCGGCGGCGCGCGTCCCGGCCCCGGCGGTCCCGGCGGTGCCCCCCGTCCGCAGGCGTCCGGCGCCCAGGGCGGCGGTCCGCGTCCCCAGGCTCCCGGCGGTTCCCGTCCGAGCCCGTCCGGCATGCCCCGTCCGCAGGGCGGTCCGCGTCCCGGCGGCGGTTCGGCGGGTCCGCGTCCCAACCCCGGCATGATGCCGCAGCGTCCCGCTGCCGGCCCGCGTCCCGGCCCCGGTGGGGGCGGCGGCGGTCGCGGTCCCGGCGGTGCGGGTCGTCCCGGCGGCGGCGCCGGTCGTCCCGGAGGCGGCGGCTTCGCCGGTCGTCCCGGAGGCGGCGGCGGTGGCGCCCGTCCGGGCGGTGGCGGCGGCTTCGCCGGTCGTCCGGCCGGTCCCGGCGGTGGCGGCGGCTTCGGCGGCGGTCCCGGTGCTGGTGGCGGCGGCGGTCGTCCCGGCTTCGGCGGTCGTCCGGGCGGTCCCGGCGGCCGTGGTGGCACGCAGGGTGCCTTCGGCCGTCCCGGCGGTCCGGCGCGCCGTGGTCGCAAGTCGAAGCGGCAGCGTCGCCAGGAGTACGAGGCCATGCAGGCCCCGAGCGTCGGCGGCGTGATGCTGCCGCGCGGCAACGGCGAGACCATCCGTCTCTCCCGCGGCGCGTCGCTCACCGACTTCGCGGAGAAGATCAACGCCAACCCGGCGTCCCTCGTCGCGGTCATGATGAACCTCGGCGAGATGGTCACGGCCACGCAGTCCGTCTCCGACGCGACCCTTGAGGTCCTCGCCGGCGAGATGAACTACACGGTCCAGATCGTCAGCCCCGAGGAGGAGGACCGCGAGCTGCTCGAGTCCTTCGACATCGAGTTCGGCGAGGACGAGGGCGACGAGGACGACCTGGTGGTCCGTCCGCCGGTCGTCACCGTCATGGGTCACGTCGACCACGGTAAGACCCGACTGCTCGACGCCATCCGCAAGACGAACGTCATCGCGGGCGAGGCCGGCGGCATCACCCAGCACATCGGTGCCTACCAGGTCTCCACCGAGGTCAACGACGAAGAGCGCAAGATCACCTTCATCGACACCCCGGGTCACGAGGCGTTCACCGCCATGCGTGCCCGTGGTGCGAAGTCGACCGACATCGCGATCCTGGTCGTCGCGGCCAACGACGGTGTCATGCCGCAGACGGTCGAGGCGCTCAACCACGCCAAGGCGGCCGATGTCCCGATCGTCGTCGCGGTCAACAAGATCGACGTCGAGGGCGCCGACCCGACCAAGGTGCGCGGTCAGCTCACCGAGTACGGGCTGGTGGCCGAGGAGTACGGCGGCGACACGATGTTCGTCGACATCTCCGCCAAGCAGGGTCTGCACATCGACTCCCTGCTGGAGGCCGTGATCCTGACGGCCGACGCCTCGCTCGACCTGCGGGCCAACCCGAACCAGGACGCGCAGGGCATCTCGATCGAGTCCCGCCTCGACCGCGGCCGCGGTGCCGTGGCGACGGTCCTCGTGCAGCGAGGCACCCTGCGGGTCGGCGACACGATGGTCGTGGGCGATGCCTACGGTCGCGTCCGCGCCATGCTCGACGACAACGGCAACAACGTCGCCGAGGCCGGACCCGCGACGCCGGTCCAGGTCCTGGGTCTGACCAACGTCCCGGGGGCGGGCGACAACTTCCTGGTGGTCGACGAGGACCGTACGGCCCGTCAGATCGCCGAGAAGCGTGCCGCCCGTGAGCGCAACGCCGCGTTCGCCAAGCGCACGCGCCGCGTCTCCCTCGAGGACCTGGACAAGGTGCTCAAGGCCGGCGAGGTCCAGCAGCTCAACCTCATCATCAAGGGTGACGCTTCTGGTTCCGTCGAGGCTCTCGAGTCCTCCCTGCTCCAGCTGGACGTCGGCGAAGAGGTCGACATCCGCGTCCTGCACCGCGGCGTCGGTGCGGTCACGGAGTCGGACATCGACCTGGCGATGGGCTCGGACGCCATCGTGATCGGCTTCAACGTCCGCGCGGCAGGCCGCGCGGCGCAGATGGCCGAGCGCGAGGGCGTGGACGTCCGCTACTACTCGGTCATCTACCAGGCGATCGAGGAGATCGAGGCGGCCCTCAAGGGCATGCTCAAGCCGGAGTACGAAGAGGTCGAGCTCGGTACGGCGGAGATCCGCGAGGTCTTCAAGTCGTCCAAGCTGGGCAACATCGCGGGTGTTCTCATCCGCTCCGGCGAGGTCAAGCGCAACACCAAGGCGCGCCTGGTCCGCGATGGCAAGGTCATCGCGGAGAACCTCAACATCGATGGTCTGCGCCGCTTCAAGGACGACGTCACCGAGATCCGCGAAGGCTTCGAGGGCGGTATCAACCTCGGAAACTTCAACGACATCAAGATCGACGACGTCATCGCGACGTACGAGATGCGCGAGAAGCCGCGGGTGTAAGCCAACGGTTGGTGCTGGCCGACGGGACTTCGGTTCCGTCGGCCAGCACTTTTCCCGCCCGTCCGCGGCCGGGAAAGTCGGTCGAGCCCCCGGCGGGGACGGGGTACCGTTCCTGACAGGGCCATCGATCCCGTACCGGCGGGTGAACCGGTTACATACATGTACGTGGGGACTCTGTCCTTCGACCTCCTCCTGGGCGACATCCACTCGCTGAAGGAGAAACGCTCCGTCGTCCGCCCGATCGTCGCCGAACTCCAGCGGAAGTTCGCCGTGAGCGCGGCCGAGGTGGACCACATGGACCTCCACCGCAGGGCCGGTATCGGCCTTGCCCTGGTCTCCGGCGACGCCGCGCACCTGACCGACGTACTCGATCGGTGCGAACGGCTGGTCGCCGCCCGCCCCGAGGTGGAGCTGCTGTCCGTCCGACGGCGCTTCCACGGCGACGACGACTAGACCTGAGAACGACAAAGAAGAAAGAACGGGAGACGGACCAGTGGCCGACAACGCGCGTGCCAAGAGGCTGGCGGACCTCATCCGAGAGGTGGTGGCCCAGAAGCTGCAGCGCGGGATCAAGGACCCGCGGCTCGGCACCCACGTCACCATCACGGACACCCGGGTCACGGGTGACCTCAGGGAGGCGACCGTCTTCTACACGGTGTACGGCGACGACGAGGAGCGGGCCGCGGCCGCCGCGGGCCTGGAGAGCGCCAAGGGCGTGCTCCGCTCGGCGGTCGGCGCGGCGGCGGGCGTGAAGTTCACGCCGACCCTGACCTTCGTCGCGGACGCCCTCCCCGACACCGCCAAGACCATCGAGGACCTCCTCGACAAGGCACGGCAGTCCGACGCGAAGGTCCGCGAGGTCTCCGCGGGCGCCGCCTTCGCCGGTGACGCGGACCCGTACAGGAAGCCGGGTTCCGAGGACGAGGCCGACGAGACGGACGACGCCACCGAATGACCAGCAAGCCCACCCCGCCCGACGGCCTTGTCATCGTCGACAAGCCGTCGGGCTTCACCTCGCACGACGTCGTCGCCAAGATGCGGGGCATCGCCCGCACCAGGCGCGTCGGGCACGCCGGCACCCTCGACCCGATGGCCACGGGCGTCCTCGTCCTCGGCATCGAGCGGGCGACCAAGCTCCTCGGGCATCTCGCCCTCACCGAGAAGGAGTACCTGGGGACCGTCCGCCTCGGGCAGAACACGCTCACGGACGACGCCGAGGGCGAGATCACCTCGTCCACCGACGCCTCCAAGGTCACCCGCGAGGCCGTCGACACCGGCATCGCCAAGCTGACCGGCTCCATCATGCAGGTGCCGTCCAAGGTCAGCGCCATCAAGATCGACGGCGTACGGTCGTACAAGCGTGCCCGGTCGGGCGAGGACTTCGAGATCCCGGCCCGGCCGGTGACCGTCTCGTCGTTCACGGTGTACGACGTCCGGGACGCCGTCGCCGAGGACGGCACCGCCGTGCTCGACCTGGTCGTCTCGGTCGTCTGCTCCTCCGGCACCTACATCCGCGCCCTCGCCCGCGACCTGGGCGCCGACCTGGGCGTCGGCGGCCATCTCACCGCGCTGCGCCGGACCCGCGTCGGACCGTACAAGCTGGACTCGGCGCGCACCCTCGACCAGCTCCAGCAGGAGCTGACCGTGATGCCGATCGCCGAGGCGGCCGGAGCCGCGTTCCCGCGCTGGGACGTCGACGCCAGACGGGCCGGGCTGCTCACCAACGGGGTGCGGATCGACATGCCCGAGCAGTACGCCGGCGCCGGTCCCGTCGCCGTGTTCGATCCCGGCGGGCGCTTCCTCGTGCTCGTCGAGGAGCAGAAGGGCAAGGCCAAGAGCCTCGCCGTGTTCGGCTGAGCCACCCGGTGTGCCCGTGGAGCGGCGACCACGGGGTCTGTCGCCGCCACCGCTCCACGGTCCCCCCTCGGTTCCCCCACCCCTAGGGTGTATCCACCCGTCCCTGGCTATTCACCCGACCGAGCAGGCGCTCGGAGTGAACCGGGGGAGCGGAGGGGGGCGCGTTCGCCACCCGCTCTGTCCCGCTGATCATTTCGCGCCTAGCGTCTCAGACAAGGGCACGGATGTACGGTCAGGGAGGTTCGATCATGGCGGGACGGGGCCCGCGGACCGGGAGCGGTCGCCGCACGGCGGACGGTACGCGGGAGACGCGGCAGGACACCTGGCCGGTACTCGACGACCGGCTGGTCCGGGTACGCGACCTCGCCGGCCGCCCACGCGGCACCGGCTTCCTCGCCGACCACCACGGCACGCTCGTCACCAGCCACGAGGCCGTCGACGGGCTCGCCCGGATCGCGCTGCACGCCGCCGGGGACCGCACCTGCGTGGTCGACGCGGACGCGGTCACCCCGCTGCCCGCCCACGACCTGGCCCTGATCCGCACCGAGGGCCTCTGCGTGGACCCGCTGCCGATCACGGTACGGGAGCGGATCCCGACCGGAACCTACGTCCGGATCGCCGCCGACCGCTGGCGCGAGGCCCGGGTGCTGGCCGCGACCCCGGTGACGTACACCGCCACCGACCGCTTCCATCTCCTCGACGACGCCCTGGAGTTGGCGATCGGCACGGCCGGCCGGGACGCCCTGCGCCTCGGCGGCGGGGCGGCCGGCGGCCCGGTCCTTGACGCGGAGACCGGCGCGGTCCTCGGCGTCCTGGGCACAGCCCTTCAGTCCGGCCAACGAGACGTGGGCTTCGCCGTCTCTCTCCACCATCCGGACAGCGCCCCCCTGGCCGACCTGCTCACCCGCAACGCCGCGACCGTCCCGGCGTACGGCACCGACCTCAACCTCGCGGGCATCCTGGAACTGACAGCCACATCGGTAGGCCAGGACGGCCCCCCGGGCGCCCTGGCCGGCTACATCGGCCGCAAAGCCCCCCGCACTGGGGCGCCCCAAAGGGGCGCGGGGAACTGCGCGACCAGCCCCCACGCACCCGCAGCCCCACTCTCACCTGCCGCGGCACTCTCCGCGGAATCCACCGACCCCGTGCAACCGGTCGAACGATCGGCAACCTCAAACGAGCTGTCGACCTTCGCCGAAGGCACCGGCACCGGCACCGTCCTGGCCCTCGTCGGCGCACCCGGCACCGGCCGCACCACCGAACTCGCCGCCCTCGCCGCCCGCCGCAACCGCGAGGCGCACCCCGCCCCCACCCTCTGGCTCCGCGGCGCCGACCTCAAGGACGCCGACGACTCGCTGGCCGACGCGGCCCGCCGCTCCCTGGAGCGCGCGGTCCGGATCGTCGCCGCCTCCCGCTCCCAACTCCCGGGCGACCTGGGCGAACTCACCGTGGAACGACTGGCCCGGCTGGCCACCCGGGCCGGGCGCCCCCTCCTCCTCCTGCTGGACGGCCCGGAGGAGATGCCACCGGTCCTCGCCCACCGGCTCTCCGCCTGGACCGCGGGTACCGCCGAGTGGCTGCGTGACACCGGCGCCCGGCTTCTCGTCGCCTGCCGCGATGAGTACTGGGAGCGGGCCGGCACCGAGTTCCCGCCCGAACTGCTGCACCGGGGCACCGGTGACCCCTCCTGCGTCCGGCTGACCGACCTCACCCCCGACGAGGCGCGCCGCGCTCGCTCCCGTTACGGCGTGCCCGACGGCGCCCTCACCGACCGCGACGCCCGCCACCCCCTCGCCCTGCGCCTGCTCTCCGAGGTCCGCGCCGCCCTCCCGGACGCCCCCGCCGACGGCCCGATCGACCGGCACGACGTCTTCGCCGCCTACCTGGACCTGATGTGCCTGCGTATCGCGGTCCGGCTGGCCGCCGAGAACGGCCTGCGCGGTACGGCCGTACGACGGCTCGCCGCCCGCGTCTCCGGCCAGGTGCACGAGGCCGCCCGGCGCAGCCTGGGGCCCGGCCAGGGGGACCTGGACCGGGAGTCGTTCGAGGCGGTGTTCCCCTGGGGGCCCGTCCCGGCCCACCTCGGCGGCGGCTCGGGCTGGGCCTCCGCCGTGCTCACCGAGGGCCTGCTGGTCCCGGCGGGCGATGGCTACCGCTTCGCCCACGAGGAGCTGGCCGACTGGATCCAGGGCATGCACCTGGACCTGGACGAGGCTCTGCATGCCCTCGTCCACCGCGCCCGGACCCCCGAGACCGCCCACCCCCTGCCCGTCCCGCACCACCGGGTCGGCCCCGTCGTCCAGGCCCTGCTGCTCCTCGACCGTCAGTACGGACCACCCCAACTCGCCCCACGGTTGAACGAGTTGGCGCATGCCCTCGACCTCGACCCCGCCTCCTGGTGGGCCGCGCGGCTGCTCACCCAGACCCTGCTCCGGCTGCCCGACGCCACGCCGTACACCGGGGTGCTGCGGCTGCTCGCCGACCGTGTGGTGGGCAGGCAACGCACCGCGCCCACCGAGTTCGGGCCGGACTTCTGGACCGCGCTCGCCCTGCCCGACGCCGAACGGTTCGAACTGCTGCGGAGGCTCGTGCTCGCGGACGAGCCGCTGCCGGAGACCGCGGGCGTCGGGCGGTTCGGGGCCCGGCCCACGGCGGAGGAGGCCGAGGGCACGGTCCCGCGCCACCTGGACGCCGTCGCCCGGCTGCTCGCCGCCGACCCCACCGCCGTACAGCCGTATCTCACCCGGTGGTTCGACGACGAGCGGCCGTTGCCTGCGATGCCGCACGCCACCGTGGCGACCGCGGCGCAGGCGCTGCTGCACACCCACCGGCACCGGGCGCTGGACGATCTGACCGAGGTACTGGTCGACGCCGCGCACCGGCGGGGCGACGAACTGCTCGCCGTGCTCGCCGAGGACGAGCCGTCCGCGGTGTGCCGGGCCGTCGACCGCTGGGCGCACGACGAGCGCCCGGCCCGCCGGGTGGCCGCCGTGGCCTATGGGCTGCGCGCCGCCCCGCACGTACGCAGCGAGCCCGACCGGGAACTGCTCCGCTACGCCGCGCTCGCCCTGCTCGCCCGCCCCGCCGACTGCACCCTGCACGGCGGCGCCCTCGCCCTGCTGGTCCGCGACCCGCGGACCCGGGCCCGCCATCTCCCTCAGGCCCTAAGCCACTTCGCCACCGGTGACCCACAGCTCCCGCCGAGCGCCCTGGTCCCCGCCCTGGCCACCCACCCCGACGACGTCCTGGAGGCCTTCCGTGCCCGGCTGCGCGGGCCGGGCGCCGGGCAGGTGCTGCGCGCCCTCGCCGACGTCACCACCCCGGCCCTCGCCCACCGGGTCACCGAGCTGGTCCTTGAGGCCGTCGAACTGCGGCCGGAAACGGCGGGTCAGGTGGCCGGGTTCGTCGAGCGCCGTCTCGACCAGGGCGCCGGGGCCCGTGCCGTCCTGCTGCCGCTGGTCACCGGACTGCTCCACGGCGGCCCCGAGCCGGTACGGGCGGCCCTCGCGACCGTACTGGGCGCGGTCGGCACCCCCGCCTCGCGACCGCTGCGCCGGGAACTCCTGGAGTTCCTGCTCGCCCACGAGCGGGACCCGGGCGTCCTCGACGCGCTGCTGCACGCGGCCGCCGTGCAGCGCGAGGACGACGGTGACCAGATGCGTGAGCTGGTCAGGCGCACCGGGTTGCTGCTGGTCCGCACCCCGGACGGGGCGACCCGATTCGACCGCGGACTGGTCGACCTGGGCCGGCACGTGCCCGGATTCGCCGCCCTGATGGCCCGCTGGCTCAGCGACACCCCGGAGGAATGGGCCGCGGTGGTGGGGCCGAGCACCCGGCGGATGCTCGGGAACCTGGCCGGTGTCCGGGTGCCCGCATGAGGCGATGGAGGCGTGCGCCAGATCACAGCGACCGTGCCGGTGTGAGACGGGTCCGGCAAACATGGCACCCTTAGACCTGCGTAAGACGGACAACGGACACAGGTTCGAGGAGCGGTCACAGTGCAGCGCTGGCGTGGCTTGGAGGACATCCCCGAGGACTGGGGGCGCAGCGTCGTCACCATCGGTTCTTACGACGGGGTGCACCGCGGTCACCAGCTGATCATCCGGCATGCCGTGGACCGAGCCCGTGAGCTGGGCATTCCGGCCGTCGTCGTCACCTTCGACCCGCACCCCAGCGAGGTCGTCCGCCCCGGCAGCCACCCGCCGCTGCTCGCCCCGCACCACACCCGCGCCGAGCTGATGGCGGAGCTGGGCGTGGACGCGGTGCTGATCCTGCCCTTCACCACCGAGTTCTCGCGGCTGTCGCCGGCCGAGTTCGTGGTCAAGGTGCTGGTCGACAAGCTGCACGCCAAGGCCGTCGTCGAGGGCCCCAACTTCCGCTTCGGCCACAAGGCCGCGGGCAACGTCGAGTTCCTCGCCGAGCAGGGCAAGGTCTACGACTTCGAGGTCGAGGTCGTCGACCTGTTCGTGCGCGGCGAGGCGGGCGGCGGCGAGCCGTTCTCCTCGACCCTGACCCGGCGTCTGGTCGCCGCGGGCGACATGGCGGGCGCCCGCGAGATCCTGGGCCGCCCGCACCGGGTGGAGGGCGTGGTCGTACGCGGCGCCCAGCGCGGCCGTGAGCTGGGCTTCCCCACCGCCAACGTGGAGACCCTGCCGCACACCGCCATCCCCGCCGACGGCGTCTACGCCGGCTATCTGCACGCCCAGGGCGAGGTGATGCCGGCGGCGATCTCCGTCGGCACCAACCCGCAGTTCGACGGCACCGAGCGCACGGTGGAGGCGTACGCCATCGACCGCGTCGGCCTTGACCTGTACGGCCTGCATGTCGCCGTCGACTTCCTGGCCTACGTCCGTGGCCAGGCCAAGTTCGAGTCGCTCGACGCGCTGCTGGAGCAGATGGCCGACGACGTCAAACGCTGCCGGGAACTGGTGGCGGCCGAGAACGCCTGACCAGAGGGTTCAGCCAGAGGATTCGTCCAAACGCCGAAGGGCGGCCGGTGCGGTGAGGCACCGGCCGCCCTTCGGCGTTTCGGCTACTGCTGCGGCTGCTGGGGCGGCTGCGGCGGTTCCTGGGGCCGGGGCGGCTGCTGCGGGAAGCCATAGCCGCCGGGCTGCTGGGCCGGGGGAGCGGGGGGCTGGGCGCCGGGCTGCGGGTAGCCGTAGCCCGGCTGAGGCTGCGCCTGCGGGGGATACGGCTGTCCTGGCTGCTGCGGGTACGGCTGCTGCGGGTACGGCTGTCCCGGTGCGTACGGCTGCTGCTGGCCCGGAGCCGGCGGCGGGGCGTACTGCCGGCCCGGCAGCGGCTGACCCGGCATCGGCGGGGCGGCGACCGGCGGCGGGTTGCCGTCGCTGGTCCACAGACCGTGCATCTGCTGGTGTCGTACGAAGTCCTCGGCGACCATCGCCGCGAGGTTGAAGTACGCCTCGCGCACCTTCGGCCGCATCATGTCGAGGTCGACCTCGGCACCGGCGGAGAGATGCTCGTCGAAGGGGACGACCACGACACCCCGGCAGCGCGTCTCGAAGTGCGCCACGATGTCCTCGACCTTGATCATCTTTCCGGTCTCCCGGACTCCGGAGATCACGGTGATCGACCTCGACACGAGGTCGGCGTACCCGTGCGCGGACAGCCAGTCCAGCGTCGTACTGGCGCTGCTCGCACCGTCCACCGACGGCGTCGAGATGATGATCAGCTGGTCGGCGAGGTCGAGCACACCGCGCATGGCGCTGTAGAGCAGACCGGTGCCGGAGTCGGTGAGGATGACCGGGTACTGCTTGCCCAGCACGTCGATCGCGCGCCGGTAGTCCTCGTCGTTGAACGTGGTCGAGACGGCCGGGTCGACGTCGTTGGCGATGATCTCCAGGCCGGACGGGGCCTGCGAGGTGAACCGCCGGATGTCCATGTAGGAGTTGAGGTACGGGATCGCCTGGACCAGGTCACGGATGGTGGCGCCGGTCTCGCGGCGGACCCGGCGGCCGAGCGTGCCGGCGTCCGGGTTGGCGTCGATGGCGAGGATCTTGTCCTGGCGTTCGGTGGCGAGGGTGGAGCCGAGCGCGGTGGTCGTGGTGGTCTTGCCGACACCGCCCTTGAGGCTGATCACCGCTATCCGGTAGCAGGACAGCACGGGCGTGCGGATCAGCTCCAACTTCCGCTGCCGCTCGGCCTCCTCCTTCTTCCCGCCGATCTTGAACCGGGAGGACGCGGCGGTGGGCCGGCCGCTCTTCGCCTTCTGCCTCTTGTTGTTGAGCAGCCGGTCGGACGACAGCTCCACGGCCGCGGTGTAACCCAGCGGCGCGGCACCGGGGTTGGTCATCTGCCGCTGGTCGTGCTGCATGGGCTGCGGCCAGGCGGCACCGACACGCGGGTCGACCGGGGGCTGGGGGGCCTGCGGCGCACGCGGGTCCTGCTGCTCGGGGTGCGGGGCCGGAACGGGGGGCCGGGCGGGCTGGGCTGCGCGCGGGTCCTGGGGAGCCTGCGGGAAGCCGTAACCGCCCGGCGCGGGCGCCTGGGGCACGGGGGCGCCGGGGTAGCCGTAACCGCCCTGGGCGTCGGGGGCGGCGGGCTGTGGCTGTGCGGTGGGGGGAGCCGGGGGTGCCGGGGGCTGGGGGAAGCCGTAGGCGCCCGGTGCCGGCTGCGGCGGGACGGGGGCGCCAGGCTGCTGGGCCGGAGGCTGGTTCCAGGCGGCCGGCGCGGGCTGCGGTGCCTGCGGATGGAACGTCGGCTGTTGCCCGGGCACGTCGGCGGGCCCCTGCGGGGGCGCCGGCTGGGGCTGCGGCTGACCGGGCGCCGGCTGGGCCGGCCACTGGGCGGCTGGTGCGGGGGCCGCGGGCTGGTAGGACGGCGGCAACGGGGGCACTGCGGCCGGTGGCGTCGGCGGGGGAGCCCAGGCGGTGGGCACGGCGGCCTCGGGAGCCGGGGGCGCGTCCTCGGGCTCGACGGTGCCCTCGGGGGCTACGGCGTCATCGGGGCCGCCGCTCTCGCCGTCGTCGTCGCCGTCGTCGGTGTCGGGGAAAGCGTCCTGGGGCTCGTCCTCCTCGGTGTCGTCCACCGGGTCGGCTTCCTGGGCAGGTTCGTCCGTCTCGGCCGTACCGCTGGAATCGGCGTCGTCGAGGGGGGCCTCGTCCTCGTGGTCCGAGTCGTCCTTGGCACCGGAGTCAACCAGCAGCGCGACGACGTCGGCCGCCTTCTGCTTCTCCTCGTCGGCTTCGTAGGCTTCGCCCTCGCCCTCGTCCGCGTCCGCGTCCTCGTCCTCGTCCTCGGTAAGGCTCTGCTCGGCGGCCTCGGCCATGTCACGCTTCAGCGCGACGGCGGAGAACCGCATCGTCGCCCCGCTCTCCAGGTCACCGTTCTCCGGCTCGGCCTCCGGCGCCGGTTCTTCGGCGGCAGGCCGCTGCGGCTCGAATCCGACCGGCAGCTTCGGCACGGCGGCCGCACTGTCGGCAGGCGGTGCGGCAGGGGTGAACGGCACGGCGGCCGGCGCCGGCGGTGCGGCCGGTGCCCCCGCGTCCGCGCTCGGCGCCGGTGGCGTGAACGGCGCACCCGGCGTGGTGGTGGGCGGCGGAGTGAAGGGCGCACCCGGAGTCGAGGTGGGCGGCGGCGTGAAGGGCGCCCCGGGCGTCGCCGTCGGCGGCGGCGTGAAAGGCGCTCCCGGCGTCGCCGTGGGCGCGGGAGTGAACGGCGCTCCGGGCGTTGACGTGGGCGGCGGCGTGAACGGCGCCCCGGGCGTCGCAGCAGGCGCGGACGCGGACGGGGCACCCGGCGTCGAAGCAGGCGGCGTGAAGGGTGCACCCGCCGTGGTGGTGGGCGGCGTGAAGGGGGCACCCGGCGTGGTGGTGGGCGGCGGCGTGAAAGGCGCCCCGGGAGACGAGGTGGGCGGCGGTGTGAACGCGACCCCGGGACCCGGCGTCCCGCTCCCCTGCTGGGCATGCGGAGGGGGAGTCAGCCCAGGAATCGGCGTCCCCGGTGGAAACGGTGAACGGGGCTGCGCGGCAGGCGTCGTACCGGAACCGGAGCCCGGAGTCCCCGTCCCACCGGCCGCGCCGGACTGGTCGCCGGCACCCGGGGCACCCGAACCCGGAGCCGTCCCCGGCCCGCCGGGTCCGTCGGCCGGTCCCGCGCCGCCCGCCGCGTTCTGCGTGTACCAGGCGGGCGGCGCGTAGTCGATGGTGAACTCGCCCGTCATCTCGTTGACGGACTCCGCATCGGGCTGGTCTTCGCCGGGTGTGGCCCAGCCCCCGCGGATCCCGTCCCGATCGCTGCTCACAGTTCCTCCTGGTGTGGTCGAGCACCCTCATGCCGTGCCGGCGCGACGACCATGTCGTGTCGTTCTCAGCATCCGTATTCGTTTGAGGTAGTCCGATCCACCGGCTCTCCCCCTCGGGACACCGACGCCTTGTTCACGGTCCTGACGTCGCGCCCCCCTCCCAGCCTAATCACCAGGAGCCGGACCTCGGCAGGCCCGTCGGTCTCAATACGGAAGTCCACCTGGTCACACCCTGCCCGGAACTCCCGTGCAGAGCTTTCGTATTGCCTAACAATCGATGAACAAAACGGGCAAGAACCGTCAGTTCGGGCACCAGTTGACCGATGCGGGACCGTGAACCATGTCCATGATGCCCTGGTGACGGCCGGATAGGGCGAGCGTGTGTTCGCGAGAGCACAGTTGAACCGGCCCTGGAAACGGGGACATTGCGCGCGGGTACCACAGGGGGCGGCTTCGGCCCACCTTCATCCATCTACACCCAGTCCACGCTGACCGCCGACGGTGAGCGCAGAAAGCGGCGCGGACGTCTTTCCGGCGCGGTCGCGGCCGCCGTGGCCGTCGTGCTGGTCGTGGGCGGCGCGCTGGTGATGTCCTCGTCCGGGCCGGGGACTGCGGTCTGGACGACGTGTCGTCGACGCCGGGTACTACTTTGGCGCCGACGATCCTGGTGCCGGCGCCCTTGGCCAGGACCTTGCCGGTGGCCCAGGTGCCCCTCCGACTGGACGGTCACCTCTGCGCCCCCAGCGGACACGTCACCGTCGACGGCCGTACCGCGGTCTTGGTGCAGCCGAGCGAACGCAAGGGCACCAAGGACGCCGGCATCTGCGACTCTTCGCCGGCGGAGGCGCGCTGCTCGCGCTGGAGAGCTGCGGAGCGGCACCCGACACCACCCAGCTCGGCGACCCGACGCACTCGGACCTCGTGGTGGAACAGGGCAGGGTCTTCTTCGCGAAGCAGGAAGCGCAGGGGAGAGCTGAGCCCGGTTGTGGGCTCCTGCACTGCCGTGTCGGCCCGCTGCTGGCCCAGTTCACCGACGAGAAGAGGTTCAC
>NZ_JBEOTA010000042.1:0-56969 GCF_040303265.1 Streptomyces sp. NPDC096040 | reverse complement strand
GGATGCCACCTGCCCGCCCACAATCACCACCCCGAAACCGGCTCAGGATCAGTCAGAAGATCACTTTCAGACCACGTCGGTGGATCAAGGCTAAGGCGGTCAGGTCTTCCTTGGCGTCCAGGAGCATCTGCCTGACCTTGGGGAACTGCTGCCCGAGCACGTCGGCCACCGCATCGAGCTGGTGATGGACGCTCTCGGCGGTGGGCTGGAGCGGTGCTCCGAACCTGCGGCGGCCAGCGTCCATCCAGCTCAGCGAAGGCGTCGAAACCTTCGCGGAGCGGATCTCCCTTCCAACGCGCAAAGGCTCCGCCCCGGGTAGCGGGAGCGCAGTCATTGCGGCCGTCATCTGGGAAATGAGGCTTCCGGTTCAGGCTTCAATCGGCTTGGTGTTCAACCTCAGCCGTTCACCGGACCCGCTGATCTTGGTTCGTTCCCGGGACAGCAGGGCGGCCGTTCTTCACGCTTCGAGGTGTCGAGCAACGTCGTGTGAAGGAGCGGCCGCTGGTGAAGAGTCCCGCCGCTGAACAGTCCGCTGACGCCGCGTTGGGCGTCCTGTTCCACTTTCGTATCCAGTTCTACGGCTGCCTTTACACCCGGGCGGATGCGCTCTTCGAGCTGACCGACGCGGTGCTGGCTGTGACGGAATTGCGCAGGTTGCCCGGTGCCACCGAGTCAGGACGTATCACGCGCTCTGTTTGTGGAGACCCCATAACCGGGGCTGCGGTCAGCATGGTTCTGGAGAGGGTGGGTGTTCTTGCGCGCCGTGGGAGGAGCAATTCGCCGGCGACTCGGGGTGCGGGTCCGAGGACGCCGAGGTGAGTGTGGCGCGTGAAGCGAGAGTGGAGCCCTCCCCAGAGATCTGACTAACTGTCAGTAGAGTCGGCGTTGGGCGGTATTGGGTCAGCATCAGTCCGATCAAAGCTGACTACGGCTGGCGAAACCTGCACTTTGAGGCGCGATGGAACGAGTGCTGTGACGGGGGTTTGCTTCCACCGTCTGGGCGAACCGGGCGGGGTGCGTTTCACCTCGCCCGGCGATGCGTGCGATGAGCTGCGAAGTACCAGCTCAGCGCACTCGGCCTCGCGGCTTCAGTGGTGTCGGCGGCAGTTCGGGGGCAGGGAGAGGTGCCCCGTCGTAACCCTTCACTTCCCCAAATCTTGTCCCGCTCATCCAGTCCTCGCGGGCCTGTTTGATCTCCTCCTGCGTGCGCCCGACGAAGTTCCACCACATCACGAGCTCCTCCTCGAACGGCTCGCCGCCGAGGAGCATGATCGCCGCGTCCGACTCGGCGCGCAGCGGTAGTTCGGCGCGGCCGCAGCCGAGGTAGAGCATCGAGCCCGGGAGCACCGGTACGCCGTCGACACGCACCTCGCCGGACATCGCCAGCACGCCGTACTCGAAGTCGGGCTCCAGTGGCAGCCGTAGATCGGCCCCCCGCGTCAGCGCCAGGTCGGCTCCGACGATCGGGCTGAACGTCGTACCGGGCGAGGCGGCGCCGTCGAGGGTGCCGAGGATGAGGGTCGCGGTGAGGCCGGGCGCGGTGACCTTCGGCAGGTCGGGATGGTGCTCGAACATCGGCTCGGTGTGCCGGTGGGCGTCCGGCAGCGCGACCCACAGCTGGGCGCCGTGCAGGTACCGCGCGTGCGACTTGGGGCTCTCCTCGGAGTGGCTGATCGCCCGGCCCGAGGTCATCAGCCCGAGTTCCCTGGGCCGGATGGTCTGCAGGCTGCCGGTCGAGTCGCGGTGCAGCACCTCGCCCTGGTGCAGCCAGCTGACCGTCTGCAGCCCGATGTGCGGATGGGGCGGGACCTGCATCCCGGGCTCGTCGGCGATGTCGTCGGGGCCGTAGTGGTCGACGAACGCCCAGGCGCCGATCATGCGACGGCCGAGGTTCGGCAGCAGCCGGCGCACCTCGGTCGACTCGCCGAGTTGCACGTGGCGGGGGCTCAGCAGCTCGCGGACGGGTTCGGCGACGACGAATCCGCGGCCACCGCACACGCTCGGTACGGGCGCGCGGTCAAGGTTGCTCATGCCGCCCAACCTAGCGGCCGAAGGTCACGGTTGCCGAGCGGTCGGCCCGTCGTGCGGAACCCGTCCCTCACGTTGTCGAAGACCGGCCGGTAGGTCTCCCACGTGGCCCCCGGCGCGGAGAGGTAGATGTCGTATTCCCGGCCGCCCTCCCTGCCGTAGCCCAGGTCGATGGCGCGGAAGGCGCGGGCCCGGCCCTGGAAGGTGAACTCCCAGATCGCGGCGGGCTGCCCCCGGAAGTCGGTCCGCTGCATCCGCAGCCTGCGGTAGGTCGGGTAGTTGACCTTGGTGTTGGTCTCGATGTCGGCGAAGTGCGTGATCGGGTTCGCACCGGCCGGGTCCACCGTTCCGATGGTGACACCGGCCAGGCCGGTCGGGTCCTTGTAGATGACTCGTCGGTGGCGCGGGTGCCGACGGTCCAGTCGTCGGGCACCGGGAAGGAGACGCCGAGGCTCTTGTCGGTGACGCGGTGGTATCCCCCGGGGAGCGGGGAGGACGCGGGCGTGCTCGTCGGCGTCCTCCTGGCGGGCGTGTGCAGGAGCGTCACGGCGGTGCCCGCGGCCGCCGCCAGGGCGACTGCACCGGCGACAAGGGCGAGGCGGCCGCGTCGGCCGCGCCGCCTGCGCCGGGCACCGGGGGCTGCCGGGGGAGCAGGGGCCCGCACCGGCTCGGTCGGCAGCACCAGCTCCGTCACGGCTCCCGACCAGGTGGCCAGCAGCGCCCGTTCCGCCTGCTCGGCCGAAGGTCGGTCCGCCGGGTCCTTGGAGAGCAGCAGTCGGACGAGCGGCTCCAGCGGGCCGGCCTGTTTCATCGGCTCGACGGGGTCGGTGACGATGGCGTACGCCGTCTCCATCGCGGTCTCGCGCCTGAACGGCGGCCGGCCCTCCACCGCCTGGTACAGCGTGGCCCCCAGCGACCACAGGTCCGAGGCCGGTCCGGGCGTCAGCCCGCGCAGCCGCTCCGGGGCCATATAGGGGATCGAGCCGACCATCTGCCCGGTCTGGGTGAGCGTCGACGACCCGGCGGTCAGCGCGATACCGAAGTCGGTGAGGACGACCCGGTCGTCCGGTCCGAGCAGCACATTGCCGGGCTTGACGTCCCGGTGCAGAACGCCGGCGGCGTGCGCGGCCCGCAGGGCGGCGACCATGCCGAGCCCGATCCGGGCGGCCTCCTCGGGCACAAGCGTCCGTCCGCCGTCCAGGAGGTCGGCGAGGGTGGTCGCGGGGACGTACTCCATGACGATGCAGGGGCGGCCGCCGTCCTCCACCACGTCGTGCACGACGACGACATTGGGGTGCACGACCCGTGCGGCGCTGCGGGCCTCCCGGCGGGTGCGTTCGTAGAGGGTGGCCAGCTCGTCGTCGGAGAGCTGCGGACGGGCGTGGATCTGCTTCAGCGCGACCTGCCGGTCCAGCACCTCGTCGTCGGCCCGCCACACGGTGCCCATGCCGCCGCGACCGATCCGCTCGGTCAGCCGGTACCGCCCGGCGACCAGCCGCCCTTCCTCCGACACCGCCCCGTCCTCCGCCAGCTCTGTCCGTGTTCGATCAGTCCCGTCACGATAACCGCCCGTTCCTGATCACCTGTGGGGATGTTCCGGAGGCCCGGGCAGCCGGCCTGCGAAGGCGCGGCCGCTCGGGCCTTTTCTGCTGCGAATCAAGAGGGAAGACCGTTGTACGGCTACGATTCCCGGCTCCAGCCTCTCCCGGGTGTGCGGTGGTTCACTGTCGGGTACGTCAGCGCGCTGTCAGCTTCCAGAGGTGGTCGGCGGTGCCGTTGTCGTCCCACTGGAGGACCTGGGCGCCGGACGAGGTGCTCATGTTGTTCACCCCGAGCAGTAGCCCGCTGTTGTAGTTGGCGATCTTGTAGTAGCCGTCGCCGGACGGGATCAGCTGCCAGAGATGGTCGGCGGTGCCGTTGTCGCCCCAGATCAGGGCCGTACCGCCGTCGCTGGTACCCATGTTCGTGATGCCGAGGAGCAGCCCGCTCGCCTGTTGCTGGATCTTGTAGAGGCCGTTGCCTGCGGCCACCAGGGTCCAGTTCTGGTCGGTGCCCGTGGTGGCGGTCGCCTGGACGACGGCGGTGCCCTGTGCGGTGCCCGCGCCGTTGGTGTCCAGGGCCAGGCCGCTGTTCCTGTTGGTGATCTGGTAGCGCCCGGCCAGCGAGGTGGCGGTGCCGCTCGGGGTGATGGTCAGGTGGTAGCCGTCGGAGGCGTTCATGGTCACGGGCACGGTGATCGAGCCGCCGCTGACCGTGTAGTCGGTGTCCGAGACGGTGATCGGCCCGGAGACCGCGGTCGTGCGGCCCTTGGAGGGCGTGTACTCCAGCTTGACGTGCACGGTGCTGCCGAAGGCGGAGAGTGACGACAGTCCGTTGACAGTGACGGCACACGAACCGGTGCAGCCGCCGGTGACCACGCTGATCTGGTTGCCCGCGCCGTTGCGGGAGGCGAAGCCGTCGATACCCGTCTGCGCTGGGGGTGTGGTGACCAGCATGTTCCCGGACATGTCGCCGTACCACTTGTACAGCCAGTACGCCCCGTTCGGTGAGCCGCCGGTGTCGGTGAGGGTGTCGCCGAGGGTGCCGTAGTGGTTCCAGAAGGCGAGTTCGGCGTCGTGCACGCCGGCCCGCTCGAACTTGGCGACATAGCTCGCGAGCGGTCCGGGGACGCCTACCTCGCTCGTGGTGCCGTACTCCTCGATGGCGATCGGGCGGGGGCTGATACCGAGGCTGGTCTCCAGGGCTCGGTAGGCGGCGACATGGGCGGCGATGTTCTGCGAGCCCTGCAGCTCGTGCCAGGCGATGATGTCGGGGACGGTGCCGCTGGCCTTGGCATCGGTGAGGAACGTGCTCATCCAGCTCTGGTTCCACGCCGAGTAACTCGGGCCCTGGATCGGGGTGCTGGAATCCTTCGCACGGACCTCCTTGTACGTCGTCGCCCACCCGGAGTCGAAGCTGCCGGCCGCCGAGGTGTCCCACGTCCAGTCGGGCTCGTTCCACAGCTCGTAGGCGGCGACGTTGGTGGCGCCGGAGGACTTCACCGAGGCGACCTGCTTGTCCACGGCGGCCAGCCAGTCGCTCCAACTCACCCACTTGTAGGGGAAGTTGGGATACCAGTCCGGCATGCGTATCACGACCTTGGCGCCGGCCCTGGCCGCCTCGGGGGCGACGACGAGGGCGTCACCGCCGGGGCTGGGCTCGCCGTTGGGCAGCTGGCTGCCGCCGGGCGCCATCTGCACGAAGGTGTTGGGCTTGAGCGGCTCGACCAGACCGTCGGCCGGGACGCTCGCGGTGTCCAGGCCGTACAGGCTGCCCGAGGCCACGTGCGTGACCGGGCGCAGGGTCTGGTTCGCGCTCACCACCAGGGTGGTGGAGGAGGTGGGCGCCGCCTGGGCGGGGGCCGCGGTGCCGAGGGCGGCGGCGAGTGTCAGGGCGCCGAGGGTGAGTCTGAGGGTGATGCGGCTCATGACATGGATCTCCTCAGGGAATCGGGGGAGTCGGAGGGTTCAGTCCTTCACCGCGCCCGCGGTCACGCCCGCGGCCACATAGCGCTGGGCGAGGACCAGGAGGACGGCCGCGGGGATCGACGCGACCACGGCGGTGGCCATGATCGCGTTCCACTCCTGGTTGTTGTTGCCGATGTACTTGTAGATGCCGAGGGTGATCGGCTTCCAACTGCCGCCGCCGTCGAGGGTGTTGGCGAAGACGAAGTCGGACCAGGCCCACAGGAAGCCGAACAGCGAGACGGTGACGATCGCGTTGCGGCTCAGGGGGAGAACGACCGACCGGAAGGTGCGCCAGGTGCCGGCGCCGTCGATCCGGGCTGCCGAGATCAGCTCGCCGGGGATGCCCGACATGAACGCGGTGAAGATCATGACGCCGAACGGCACGGCGATGGTGGAGTCCGCGACGATCAGGCCCCCCCAGGAGTCGAGCAGGCCGAGGTCCAGAAAGATGCCGTAGAAGCCCATCGCCATGACGATCCCGGGGACCATCTGCGCGATGAGGAGGGCCAGGCCCAGGGCACCGGCGCCGCGCGGACGCAACTTCGCCAGCGCGTACCCGGCCGGGGCGGCGAGGAGGAGGGTGAGGGCGACCGTGCCGAGGCCGATGAGCAGGCTGGTGCCGAGGTAGGGCAACTGGTCGTCCAGGACGGCCCGGTAGCCCTCGAAGGTGGGGTGCAGCGGGAACAGGTCCGGCGGGCTCTTGCGCATGTCCTGCTGTGGGGTGAGGGACACGTTGAGCATCCAGTACACCGGGAACAGCATCAGCGCGGTGAGGAGAAGGCCGATGACGGTGTACCGACGGTCTCCTGTACGGGGCTTCACGCCTCCTGCCTCCTCTGGACGCGGATGTACAGCAGGCCGAAGGCCAGGGCGATGAGGATCAGGATGTCGCCGACGGCCGCACCGGGACCGAACTTGGGCAGCAGCGTCCCGAAGCCGAACTGGTACGACCAGGTGGCCAGGGTGGAGGAAGTGTCGCCGGGACCGCCCTTGGTCATGATCCAGATCAGGTCGAACACCTTGAGCGTGTACACGAGCCCGAGGAGCAGCGTGATGGCCGACACCGGGCGCAGCAGCGGGAAGGTGATCCGGCGGAACTGCTGCCAGGCGCCCGCGCCGTCCAGCGCCGCCGCCTCGTACAGCTCGCCGGGGATGTTCTGCAGGCCGCTGTGCAGGATGACCAGGTTGAAAGGGATGCCGATCCAGATGTTGGCGACGATCACCGAGGTCAGCGCCCAGTCCGGCGAGGTCAGCCAGCCGACGGGGGCCACGCCGAAGAAGTGCAGGAAGTAGTTCACCACTCCCGATTCGCTGTTGAACATCCACGACCAGGTCGACGCGGACACGATCAGTGGCAGCAGCCAGGGAATCAGGAACAGCGCCCGCAGCACGGTCGACAGTCTGAAGTGCCGGTTGAAGAAGACCGCGAGGGCGAGCCCGATCACGTACTGGAAGACGATCGACACGAGGGTGAAGACCATCGTGTGCCGCATCGCCGGCCCGAACGTCGGATCGTCCAGCACTGTCCGGAAATTGTCCCAGCCGGAGAAGGGCGCGTCGCCCGCCACGAAGGACCGGACGGTGTAGTCGCGCAGACTCAGATCGAGGTTGCGATAGAGCGGATAGGCGTAGAAGGCGGCGAGGTAGGCGAGCAGCGGTGTCACGAAGGCGAGTGCGGTCATTCGCCGCCTGCGGCGCAGGGACCGGGCACCGGCTTCGCTCGCCTCCGCGGCGGCGGCCGGTGCGCGCCGCCGATGGTCGACCCGGGCGACGGTCATACCGGGCCTAGCCCTTCTGTGCGCTGGACTGGGCCGTGTTCAGCGCCTCCTGCGGGCTCTTGCTCCCCGAGAGCGCCGCCTGGACGGCCGTCCACAGGGGCTGGGAGATCGTCGGGTACTTGGTGCCGAGACCGCCGCTGGTACGGCCCCGGGCCGCCGCGACCGCCGTCACCCAGGGCTTCAACTCCGGGTTCTTCTTGACCTGTTCGGCCTGTACGGCGGAGGTGGGTGCCACGTACATGAGCGTGGTGTCGGTGGCCAGCAGGCTGGAGTCGCTGGTCAGGCAGGTGACGATCTTCTTGCTGACGTCGTAGCGTGAGGAGTCCTGTTGCACGGGCACGGTCACGAACTCGCCCCCGGTCGGCACCGGCGCCGAACCGCCGTCCTGTGCGGGGATGTTGATGACCCCGTAGGGGAAACCGGCCTTGTCGGCGTTGCCGAGCTGCCAGGTGCCGTTCTCGCTGAACGCGTAGTCGCCCGTGGTGAACTCCTGCCAGCTGGTGGTCTGGGTGTTCTGCAGTACGTCCTTCGGCGCGTATCCCGCGTCCACCCACTGCCGCCACAGTGCCAGGGCGGCAACTCCCTTGGCGGAGTCGAGTTTCGTGAGGTCGCCGCCCGCGCCCCAGAACCACGGCAGGAACTGGAAGCTGCCCTCCTCCGTGTTGATCGCCGAGAAGGTGATCCCTTTCTTCCCGGCCGCCTTCACCTTCTTCAGCGCGGCCGTGAGCGACCCCCAGTCCTTGACCGAGGCCGGGTCGACACCGGCGGCGGAGAGGATCTTCTTGTTGTAGTAGAGCGCGAGGGTGTTGGCGCCGATGGGGACGCCGTAGGAGGCGTTGTCGATCGCGCCGGCCCCGATGATGTTCTTCTGGATCGACGAGGTGTCCAGCCCGAGGTCGCCGGTCTTGTTGAGGATCCCCGCCTCCACCAGCGTGGAGACGACCGGGTTGTCGACCAGCATCACGTCCGGCGCGTTGCCCTGCTGTGCGGCCAGCAGCGCCTTGTTGCCCAGGTCGGTGGTGTCGTACGTGGTCCGCTTGAGCTTGACCCCGGCCGCGGTGCCGCACGCGGTGACCCGCTTGCCCCAGTCCGAGGAGGCGTCGAACTGCGGGTACGGGTCCCAGAAGGTGTACGTGCCGCCGGCCGGGGACGACGATCCCGAGGAGCCGGAACCGCCACCGCAGGCGGTGAGGGAGGCGAGGGTGCCGAGGACGACGGCGGTGACCATGAGGGTACGGCGGGTGGGTATCACGGGGTGACCTCGTTGTCGTAGGACTGGGTGTCTCAGGTGGTGGGGAGCCAGACGCGCATGCTGCCGTCCTCGCGGTTGGCCCACACGTGGTACGGGATCGCGGTCAACTCGACCGGTTCGCCGTCGGGTTCGGGACCGGTTTCGTCCGTAGTGGCGTACGGCCACCAGCCCTGGTCGGGGATGTGCCGCCGATGTCCGGCGGCCACCACGGTGGTGACACCGCCGAGCAGGTCCGGGCGGTGCTTGACGGCCGGCGGACGGGACGGGTCGAGGACGATGTCGTCCAGACCGCCGCCCGGATGGTCGGCCTGCTCCAGGCAGTACACGAGCGGCCCCCGCTCGATCGCCACACAGCCGCGTACGGCGTCCACCCGCGGGTCGGCCGCGGTGAGCCGGGGTTCGAGGCCGAGTTCGAGGAGTACCCGGTCGCCCGGCTCCCAGGTGCGCGTAAGCCGCAACCAGCCTTCGTCCACCGGGGCGTCGGACCGCTCGTATGTCTCGGTGCCGCACCGCACCCGGAAGTCCCGGCACCACTGCGGGATGCGCAGCGACAGTGTCCAGGGGGCGTCGGCCGGTGTCTCCTCGACGGTGAACCCGATCGTGCCGTGCCAGGGATAGTCCGTCTCGGCGCGCACCCGGACCCGGTCGGTCTCGTACGTCCCGGTCACGAACTGGTGGATCTGCAGGCCCTGTCCGTCGCTGGACGCCAGATAGTGCTCCAGGCCGGCCAGCAGCCGCATCACATTGGGCGGGCAGCAGGCGCAGCGGAACCAGCGGGTGCGGCGGGCCGACTGGTCGCCGCCGGTGTCGGTGTGGCCGTCGCGGACCTGGAGCGGGTTGACGTACAGCCACCGCTCGCCGTCCAGTGAGACCCCGGCGAGGAAGCCGTTGAAGAGGGTGCGCTCGATCAGGTCGGAGTAGCGGGCCTCACCGGTGAGGAGGGCCAGCCGCCAGCTCCACTGCACCGAGGCGATCGCGGCGCAGGTCTCGCAGTAGGCCCGCTCGTTGGGCAGTTCGTAGGGATCGCCGAAGTCCTCTCCGTCGTGGTGGGCGCCGAGCCCGCCGGTGAGATGCGTCTTGGTGGTCGTCATGGCGTACCACAACCGCTCTCCAGCCGACCGCAGTTCGGCGTCCCCGGTCTCCGCCGCCAGGTCCGCCGCGGCCGCCAGCAGATACAACTGCCGTACGGCATGGCCCTCGACATTCGTCGCCTCGCGCAGCGGGACCCTGTCCTGGCAGTAGGCCTCGCCGCCGAGCAGGCCATGGCCGTGCCGGTCCACGAAGTAGGCGGCCAGGTCCAGATAGCGGCGCTCACCGGTCTCCCGGTACAGCTCCACCAGGGCGGTCTCGACCTCCGGGTGGCCGTCGATGCCGTCGATGGGCCTGCCGCTGCCGGGAAGGCCGAAGACCGAGTCGATGTGGTCGGCGAAACGGCGTGCCACGTCCAGGAGTTCGGGGCGGCCGGTGGAGCGGTGGTGGGCCACGGCCGCCTGGATGAGATGGCCCGCGCAGTACAACTCGTGCCCCCAGCGCAGGTCCTGGTAGCGTTCGCCGCCCTTGACCAGCTGGAACCATGTGTTGAGATAGCCGTCGGGCTGCTGCGCGGCGGCCACCAGGGCGACGATCCGCTCCACGGCGGCGGCCAGTGACGAGTCGTCCCCCTGGGCGAGTTGCCAGGACGCCGCCTCCAGCCACTTGTAGACGTCCGTGTCGACGAACGGGTACGCGCCCTGGAACTCGCCCTCGGCCGTGCCGGCCGCCAGCCGCAGGTTGTGCAGGTTTCCGGCGGACTCCAGCAGGTCCGGGCCCTGGGGGAGGGAGATCCGGGCGTTGGTGGTGCGGCGGTCGTGCCAGAAGCCGCCCTCGATGGCGACGGCTGCCGGGCGCAGCGTGCCGCGGGCGTCGGGGGTGAGACGGATCGGGCCGGTCGGGGCGGGCCGACCGGGGCGGTTGCGGGGCATGGCTCTCCGAGGGTGGGGAGGGGCTGAGTGCCTGGGCGCTGACGTTTTCGAAATGTCGAACGCCGTCCGGGACTTGGGGTGCGATGCGGCGCGGAACCACTCTGCGCAATCGTTTTCTCGCCGAGAAGTACAGGGCAGTCAAGGGGAGGGGTCAAGACGTCCGGCACGGTTTTTTCAACTTGCCCGGCAGGTCTGGTCCTTCGTGCCGGTGACTGCGACGATGTGGGGCGGCTATGTCGTCGCAAGGCCCGCGGTACCGCCGACTCATCGTCCAGGAAAAGGTTTGCCCGTGACCTCTGCTCCAGACTCTCCGCCTGCCGGCCGGGCCAGGCTCGCCGATGTCGCCGCACTCGCCGGCGTCAGTGTGGGCACGGCGTCCAAGGCGTTGAACGGCGCCGGCCGGATGCGCCCGGAGACCCGGCAACGGGTGCTGGACGCGGTGGAGGCGCTCGGGTTCCGGCCCAACCAGCATGCGCAGAGCCTGCACAGCGGCCGCAGCTGGACGGTCGGCCTGATGACGACGGACGGCATCGGCCGATTCAGCACCCCGGTGCTGCTCGGCGCCGAGGACGCGCTCGGCGCCGGGAAGATCTCCGTGATGCTCTGCGACACCCGCGGCGACGCCATTCGCGAACAGCACCATCTGCGCAACCTCACCGACCGAAGGGTCGACGGCATCATCGTCACCGGCCGCCGTACCGACCCCCGTCCGCCCCTGTCCGGGATCGATCCGGCGATCCCGGTCGTGTACGCCCTCTCGCCGTCCACCGACCCCGCCGACACCTCCGTCGTCACCGACGACCGGGGCGGCGCCCGGCTCGCCGTGGAACACCTGCTGGCCACCGGTCGTACCCGGATCGCCCATGTCACCGGGCCCGAGCACCACCAGGCCGCCCGGGACCGCGCCGAGCACGCCGTCCGGCACCTGGCCGGGGCGTCCCTCCAACTCGCCACCGGGCGGGTGCACTTCGGGGAGTGGAGCGAGGCCTGGGGGCGGCGGGCCGCCGACGCGGTGCTGCGGACGGCACCCGGCACGGACGCCGTCTTCTGCGGCAACGACCAGATCGCCCGAGGGGTGGCGGACGCGCTGCGCGAGCGCGGCAAGGATGTGCCGGGGGACATCGCCGTCGTCGGTTACGACAATTGGGACACGATGGCCCTCGCCTGCCGTCCGCCGCTCACCACTGTCGACAGGAACCTGACCGAGATCGGGCGGATCGCCGCGCTGCGACTGCTCCAGGCCATCGACGCCGAACCGGCGCCCGGGGTGCACACGGTGCCGTGCCGCCTGGTGGTGCGCGAGTCGAGCTGAGCCGGATGGCGGGGGCGGCCGGCGGCAGCAAAACGGGGGCACGTGCGGAATCTTCACCTCCGTCGCACAGGATCCGACTGTACTTGCTTAAGTAAATCAAGTGACTTACATTCGGGAGCGTCGTGCAGACTCGAGTGGCCCTACGGAGGCTCGACCATGTCCCATGCACAGCCCCGGCCGACAGAGGCAGGGGAGTCCGCCGCGCCGCGGACCAACGTAGTCGTCGCGGTGCTGGCCTTCGGCGGGATCGTGGTCTCGCTGATGCAGACCCTCGTGATCCCCATCGTGCCGCAGCTGCCGAAGCTGCTCGACGCCTCGGCGTCCAATGCGGCCTGGGCCGTCACCGCCACTCTGCTCGCGGCCGCCGTCGCCACGCCCGTCATGGGGCGGCTCGGCGACATGTACGGCAAGCGGCTGATGCTGCTGACCAGCCTGGTCATGCTGGTCGTCGGCTCGGTCACGGCCGCGCTGAGCGACTCCCTCGTGCCGATGATCGTCGGCCGGGCGCTGCAAGGCCTGGCCTCGGGTGTGATCCCGCTCGGCATCAGCATCATGCGCGACGAACTCCCCGCCGAACGGCTCGGCTCCGCCACCGCCCTGATGAGCGCCTCCCTCGGCGTCGGCGGTGCGCTCGGTCTGCCCGCCGCCGCGCTGATCGCCGACCACTTCGACTGGCATGTGCTGTTCTGGACCTCGGCCGCGCTCGGCGTCGTCGCCGCCGTGCTGGTCATGCTGCTCGTGCCGGAGTCCAAGGTGCGCACCGGCGGACGCTTCGACCTGCTCGGCGCCCTCGGCATGGCGGCCGGCCTGGTCTGTCTGCTGCTCGGCATCTCCAAGGGCGCCGACTGGGGCTGGGACAGCGGCACCACGCTCGGTCTGTTCGGGGCCGCCGTGGTGGTCCTGCTCGCCTGGGGCTTCTACGAACTGCGCACCCGGGAACCGCTGGTCGACCTGCGCACCACCGCCCGCCGTCAGGTCCTGGTGACGAACCTCGCCTCGATCGCCTTCGGGTTCTCCATGTTCGCGATGTCCCTGGTGCTTCCGCAGCTCCTGCAGTTGCCTGAGGCGACCGGCTACGGTCTTGGCAAGTCACTGCTCGACGCGGGGCTGGTGATGGCCCCGACCGGCCTGGTGATGATGGCGATGGCGCCCGTCTCGGCCCTCATCTCCAAGAACTTCGGCCCGAAGATCACGCTGATGTGCGGCGCGGTGATCGTGGCCGCCGGGTACGGGCTCAACATCGTGCTGATGGACGCCGTCTGGCAGCTCGTCCTGGTCTCCTGCATCGTCGGCGCCGGTATCGGCTTCGCCTACGGTGCGATGCCCGCGCTCATCATGGGCGCCGTCGACCCGCACGAGACGGCCGCAGCGAACAGCCTCAACACCCTGATGCGGTCCATCGGTACGTCCACCGCGAGTGCGGTCGCCGGGGTGATCCTGGCCCAGATGACGAACGTCTTCGGCGGTGTCACCGTGCCCTCCGAGAACGGCTTCAAGGTGGTCATGGCGGTCGGCTCCGGCGCGGCCGTCCTCGCGCTGCTGGTGGCCGCGTTCATCCCGCGCCGGAAGCCGGCCGCGGCGGTGGCCGGGGCGCCGGAGGCCCTGACCGAGGCGGCACCCGAAGCACCGGTGGGTGCCAAAGGAACCCCGGTGACCGTCTCCCTCGCCGACGACGGCGTCCAGGTACACGGACGGGTGCGCGGCGCCGACGGAACCGGCGTCGGCTGGGCGGCCGTCACCCTGATCTCCCTGGGCGGCCGCCAGCTCGGCCGCGCGGTCGCGGACGCCGAGGGCCGCTACGCCGTGGCGGCGCCCGGCGAGGGGACGTACGTCCTCATAGCCTCCGCCGACGGCTGCCAGCCACAGGCCACCACCCTGGTCGTGGGCACCGAACCGGTCGCGTACGACGTGCTGCTCAGCGGCACCAGCGGCCTGGCCGGACTGGTGCGGGCCGCCGACAGCGGGGCGCCGGTCGCCGGAGCCGTGGTGGTCGTCACCGATGTGCGCGGGGACGTGCTCACCACCCAGCAGACCGACGGGCTCGGTGAGTTCGCGGTCGGCGACCTGGTGCCGGGCACCGTGACCCTCGCCGTCAGCTCGCCCAAGCACCGGCCGCTCGCCCTGCCCGTCGAGATCGCCGGGACGGGGGTCACCCGTATCGAGGTCGAGCTGCGGCCGGGCGCCCATGTGCGCGGCACGGTACGGGGCGCCGGGGGCCCGCTGGGCGACGCCCGGGTCACGCTGGTGGACGCCGCCGGCAATGTCGTCGCCACGACCACCACCGGGGACGACGGCGCGTACGCCTTCTCCGACCTGGACATCGGCTCGTACACGGTCATCGCGACCGGCTACCCGCCGCAGGCCGCCGGGGTGCTGGTCTCCGGTGCCGACGTCCACGACCACGACATCGAACTCGCCCATCCCGGCGCGTAGTTCACCGTACGATCGCGGACCGGCGGGCAGCACCCGGAGTGGCTTGCTCCCGCCCGCCGGTCCGGCCCGGGCGAAGGCGGCCGCCGGTCAGCCCTGCGCCGCGGATGCGCTCGCCCGTGCGTCAGGTCAGAACGGGTACGCCGCCTGGGCGGGGCCAGTCCCTGGGCTCCTACGTGTACGCGGTGTTCGCCGTGCGCCGCACCGAACGGTCGGCGGCCGCCGAGGCCGAACCGGCGCCGGTGACCGCCCTGCGGACCTGACGGCACCCGAGCCCCCCTCGGTGGAGATCATCCACCGCCGGGTGATCTCCACCCCCGAATGGCGCTCCTGACTTGACAGGAAGACGATGGGTGGTGGAAGGGAGGACACCGTCATGCTGGAGATAAAGACGGTCGACAAGCCCGACGAACGGCGTGACTTCCCCCGAGGCCACCTGGAGGCCGTGCACATGACCGGCCTCGACTTCGCCGTCGCCACCTTCGAGCCCGGCTGGCGCTGGTCGGAGTCGGTGGGACCGCTCGCGGGCACCGAGAGCTGCATGGTCCACCACAACGGCTTCGTCGTGCAGGGCAGGATGCGCCTGGTCATGGACGACGGCGGCGAGGGTGAGGTCGGCCCGGGCGACATCTTCGTCTGCCCGCCGGGGCACGACGCCTGGGTCGTGGGCGACGAGCAGGTCGTCGTGTACGACTTCGCCGGCGGCATGGCGACGGACTACGCGAAGGCCGAGGAGAGCTGAGAGCAACACCGGGTGCCGTCACCGTGGCTGGGAGACGGCACCCTCTTCTGTGCCCAGGCGCTGGGCGACCCGGTCCGGCTGTCACACCGGCAGCAGCCGTGCGATCAGGGCGCTCAGCTGGCGGGCCGTACGGCACTCGTGCATCTCCACCAGCTCCGCGTAGTCGGGTGCCGCCGAGTCGCCGGTGCCCCACAGGGAGCGCGCCTCGGGGTTCAACCAGTAGACCCGGCGTGCCTGTCCGGCGATCTGGCGGACGGCGGGGAGGTTGGGGTCGAGGTTGTTGGTGCGGGCGTCGCCGAGCACGAACACCGTGCTGCGCGGGCCCACCGCCGCGCCGTAACGCTCCGCGAACTCGCCGAGCGCGACCCCGTAGTCGCTGCTGCCGTGCCAGCCGGTGAGTGTCGCCTCTGCGCGGATCCGGGCGCCGAGCCCCTCCGGGTCGGCCCGGCCGTGTTCGAGGAGACCGGTCACCTCGTCGATCCGGTTGACGAAGGCGAACACCCGGACCTTGCTGAACTGGTCGTGCACCGCCTGCACCAGCAGCATCGTGAAGTCCGAGAACCCCGACACCGAGCCCGACACATCGCAGAGCAGCACCAGCTCGGGCCGGACCGGTCGGCGCCGGCGCAGCACCGGTCGCATCGGCACCCCGCCCGTGGACAGCGAGCCGCGCAGGGTGCGGCGCAGGTCGATGGTGCCCCGCGCGGCCCGGCGGCGGCGCGCGGCCAGCCGGGTGGCGAGCTTGCGGGCAAGCGGCTGAACGGCCCTGCGCAGCTCGGTGAGTTGATCCCGCCCGGCGAACAGGAAGTCCACCCGGTCGGCGCTCGGTGCCACCGCCCGCCGGGCGATCTCGTCCCGCCCGCGCCGCTCGGCCACCCGGCGCCGGGCCTCCGCCGCGACCATGCCCCGGAACGCCTCGATCCGCCGCCGGATCTCGTCATCGAGCAGCCGGTCCGCGAACCCCGGATCCGTGCCTCGTGCCCGGACGTCCGCCCGCACCCGCGCCAGCAGCGTCTGCGGCCGCAGCCGGTCCAGTGTCTGGTACGACGACCAGCCGTCCGAGCCCGGCGAACTCCCGTATCCGCCCAGGCCGTCCACCGCCTGCGCCGCCAACTGACGCAGCAGCGCGGTGTCGTCGTCGGCCAGCGCGGCCGCGAGCCGCTCCCGCAGCTCGTCCCGGTCGGCGGACTCGGCGCCGGGCCCGCCCACCCCGCGCGGGAAGTAGAGGTCGAAGACCTGGTCGAACACGGCCCGTTGGCCCGTGCCGTGCAGCAGGGTCGCGGCCAGTCCCTCGCGCAGCAACTCCCGGTCCGCCAGGCCCAGCGCCGCCACCGCCCGTCCCGCGTCCACGGTCTCCCCGGTACCGACCCGCACCCCATGCGCCCTGAGCGCCCCCACCAGACCGGTGAGCCGGTCGGCGAGGTCGGCCCGAGGGCTCACAGCGCGTCCAGGTCCAGCTTGGCGGCCGCCTTCTGGATGTCGTCCTGGTGCTTGAGGATCACGCCCAGGGAATCCCGTACGACCTGCTGGTCCAACGTGTCGGCGCCCAGCGCCAGCAGGGTGCGCGCCCAGTCGATCGTCTCGGCCACCGACGGCACCTTGCGCAGATCCATCGCCCGCAGCGCACCGACCACCCGGACGACGGACTCGGTGAGCGCCTCGGTGAGCCCCGGCACCTTCAGCCGTACGATCCTGCGCTCCAGCTCCTCGTCCGGGAACCCGATGTGCAGGAACAGACAGCGGCGGCGCAGCGCCTCGGACAGCTCACGGCTCGCGTTGGAGGTGAGCACGACGAAGGGGCGGCGGGTCGCGGTGACCGTGCCCAGCTCGGGGACGGTCACCTGGAAGTCGCTGAGCACCTCCAGGAGCAGGCCCTCCACCTCGACGTCGGCCTTGTCGGTCTCGTCGATCAGCAGCACCTTCGGGTCGTCGCCCCGGATCGCGGTGAGCAGCGGGCGGGGGAGCAGGAACTCCTCGCTGAAGATGTCGGTGCGGGCCTCGTCCCAGGTCTCGTCCCGGCCGGCGCTGATGCGCAGCAGCTGCTTGGCGTGGTTCCACTCGTACAGCGCCCGGGACTCGTCCACGCCCTCGTAGCACTGCAGCCGCACCAGCCGGGCGCCGGCGACCTCGGCCACGGCCTTCGCCAGCTCGGTCTTGCCGACGCCGGCGGGGCCCTCGACGAGGAGCGGTTTGCCCAGCCGGTCGGCCAGGAAGACGGTGGTGGCGACGGCGGGGGAGGCGAGATAGCCGGTCGCCGCGAGGCGGGCGGAGACGTCGTCGACGGAAGTGAACAACGGGGGCCTCCGGCTGATCAGGGTCATGGAACACATACGTCAAGCAGGTGCGGGCTCCTATCTAAGCGCTTGTTCACCTCGCCTGCCACCCTGTATACCGATCGGTTTCCCAACTGGTTCTCGCGCGGTAACCTCGGGCCTATGGCCACCACCGACAAGGCGTCCCCCCGCGACCGGCTGCTCGACGCCGCCGCCCAGCTCTTCTACCGCGACGGCGTCTCCATCGGCGTCGAGGCGCTGTGCAGGTCGGCCGGGGTGTCGAAGCGCTCGATGTACCAGCTCTTCGACAGCAAGGACGAGATGCTGGCCGCCAGCCTGGAACGCCGCAGGCCCTGGTACGAGGCGCAGCTCACGCCCACCGACGACGCCGACGTGTCGGCCACGGCCCGCGAGCGGATCCTGTACGTCTTCGAGCGGCTGGAGAAGGGCTCCGTGAACCCCGACTACCACGGCTGCCCGTACCTCGCGGTCCTGGTAGAGCTGAAGGACCCCGAGCACCCGGCGAGCGCGGTGGCCCGTGCGGCCAAGGACCGGCTGGAGACCTTCTTCCGGGAACAGGCCGAACAGGGCGGCGCGACGGCTCCGGCCGTCCTGGCCCGCCAGCTGATGCTGGTCTTCGACGGCGCCAGCGCCCGCGCCGGCGCCCACATCGAACGACTGGACGACGGCCTGGCCACGGGAACGGCGACGGCGCTGATGGACGCGGGAGGTATGGAGTAGCGCAGCCGACCGGGACGCGCCGGGGGACCGGTCGCCACTCGTCGTGGATCGGCACATTCGGCCCAGGCGCCCCTGGCCGCCGCGGCGTGTGTCCGGGCCGGAGGTGACATGGAGGGTCCCGCTGCGGTTCGGTATGAAGTGGCGCGTTCGACCCGGACGTTCTTGCTGCTGCGGTCTGTGCTCGGGGGTGCCGTGGTGTAGCGCGTTCCTTCGGTTTCGCCGGTTCGGATGCCCTCGTGGGAGCGGTCGCCGTCTGGCTTGGAGGTCCCCGTGGGGGCCGCTGCCGTCTGCCAAGGGGGGCGCGTTGGGCCCCTCGTGGGAGCCGTCGCCGCCCGGTCCGGATGCCCCCGTGGGACCGACCGCCTTCCGGCGATGATCGGCGCGCCTGGCCCACGTGTCCTGCCGCCCCCGCCTGCCCCGTCGGCGACCCGGACGGGTGACCACAACGCGCCGAGGCTGCTGGCCGCCCGATGCAATGGACAGGTGACCGCGCCCCCGAACGACTGCCTCGCGCGCAACGAGTGGATCTGCGGTGCCTACCTGAGCAGCCGCCGCCAGATCCTCCTCGACGCGGTCGGTCAGCACCTCCAGCTCACCGCGGTCTCGGTGCTCATCGCCCTTGTCATCGCCGTCCCGCTGGCTGTGCTGGCCCGCCGCTGGCGCTGGTCGGCCGGCCCCGTCCTCGGCGTCACGACGATCCTCTACACCATCCCCTCCCTGGCGATGTTCTCCCTGCTCCTGCCGGTCTACGGCCTCTCGGCCACTCTTGTCGTCGCCGGGCTGGTGCTCTACTCGCTCACCCTGCTCGTCCGGAACATCCTCGCGGGCCTCAGGGCCGTCCCGGAGGAGACCCGGCAGGCCGCCCGCGGCATGGGCTACGGCCCGATTCGCCTCCTGCTCACCGTCGAACTGCCCCTCGCGCTGCCTGCCGCGATGGCCGGACTGCGCATCGCCACCGTCTCGGCGGTCTCCCTGGTCACCGTCGGCGCGATCGTCGGCTTCGGCGGGCTCGGCAATCTCATCTACGCCGGCATGAACACCTACTTCAAGGCCCAGGTGCTCACCGCCTCCGTACTGTGCGTACTGATCGCCGTCGCCGCCGACCTGCTGCTGCTCGGTGTGCAGCGACTGCTCACCCCGTGGTCACGGGCGGCCCGCGCATGACGACGCTCGCCGATGCCTGGGACTGGCTCACCGACCCCGCGCACTGGGCGGGCGACGACGGGATCGGCCACCGGCTGCTCCAGCACCTCGTCCTCACCGTGGTGTGCCTCGTCATCAGCTGTCTGATCGCACTGCCGGTCGCCCTGATCCTCGGTCATCTCGGCAAGGGCGGCGCGCTCGCAGTGAACATCTCCAACGTCGGCCGCGCCGTACCCACCTTCGCCGTCCTGGTCCTGCTGCTCCTCACCCCCATCGGCAGATGGGGCGAGGGCCCCACGGTGGTGGCCCTGGTGCTGTTCGCGGTACCGCCCCTGCTCACCAACGCCTACGTCGGGATGCGCGAGGTCGACCGGAGCATCGTGCAGGCGGCGCGCGGCATGGGGATGACCGGGCGACAGATGCTGTTTCACGTAGAACTGCCCCTTTCGCTCCCCTTGGTTCTCAACGGGGTGCGGATCGCCGCCGTCCAGCTCGTGGCCACGGCGACCATCGCCGCGCTGGCCGGCGGGGGAGGGCTGGGGCGGATCATCACCGCCGGATTCAACCTGGCCAGCACACCCCAGGTGGTCGCGGGGGCGATCCTGGTCGCCGTGTTCGCACTGATCGTCGAGGGCGTCTTCGAACTCACCGAGCGGCTCGCCCCGGTCTGGGTGCGGGGCTCGCGATGAGAGTCCGTACGGCGGCCGTCGCCGTACTCCTCGTCCTCACCGCCTGCACCACCGGCCCCTCCCTGGAGAACCGCGGCGAGGTCACCGCACCCCCGGGCGACAGCCGGCACCTGACCATCGGCTCCGCCGGATTCACCGAGAGCGACCTGCTCGCCCAGATGTACGCGCAACTGCTGAACCAGGCCGGCTACCGGACCTCCTTCATCACCGTGGCCAACCGCGAGATCTACGAACCCGCCCTGGAATCCGGGCAGATCGATGTCGTCCCCGAGTACGCCGCCACCTTCGCCGACTGGCTCGACGCCAAGGCCAACGGCCCCGACGCACCGCCGGTGGGCTCGCCCGACCTCGCCACCACGATGAAGGCGCTGCGCCGCCTCGCCACACCGCGCGGCCTCACGGTCCTGGACCCCGGGCGGGCGGTGGACCAGAACGCCTTCGCGGTCACCGCCGCCTACGCCCGGCAGCACCACCTCAAGACGCTCAGCGACCTCGGCGCCTCGGGACTGCAGGTGCGGCTCGCGGCGGGTGACGAGTGCGTACAACGGCCCTACTGCGAACCGGGGTTGAAGAAGGTCTACGGCATCGACATCACCGGCGTCGACCCCAAGGGCGTCGGCACCACCCAGGCCAAGCGGGCCGTGCAGAACGGGCAGGACCAGATGGTGCTGACCACGACGACGGACGCGACCCTCGACCAGTTCGGCCTGGTCCTCCTCGCCGACGACAAGCACCTGCAGAACGCCGACTACGTCGTCCCGGTCGTCAACCGCGCGCGGGCGGGTAGCGAGCGGGTGACGAAGACGCTCGGCAAGCTCAACGACGTCCTGACGACCGCCGACCTGGCTTCCATGAACCAGCAGGTCGACAGCTGGCGACGGCTGGCCCAGGACGTGGCCCGGACGTATCTGCGGGACAAGGGCCTGGTCAAGTGACGGCCGGTGCCCGTTGTCAGTGGCGGGCGGTACGTTTCGGGGCATGGGGATCTATCTGGTGAGCGTCGCCGCACAGGAGTGGTTCGACGAGGACGCGGAGGAGGGCGGCAAGGGTGCCGTCGCCACGGCCCTCAACGGGGAGTTGGGACGGCGCGGCCTCGCCACGTACGAGTCGGTGCCCGAGGCGGCCGGCCTCGTGCGCGGCTCGGGGCTGTCGTTCGAGGAGAAGCTGGTGCCGTCCATGGACGGGTTCGGCGCGCTGTGCCGGAAACATCTGGCACCGGGGGAAGTGGAGCTGCTGCTGGGCTGGTCGGTACTGGTGCCGGTCTCGCTCGACGAGGAGATCCGGCTGCCCCTCGAAACCGCCTACACCGACGAGACGGTGGTCGCCGGCGCTCCCGAGGTGCTCGCCCTCGCAGAGCGGCTGGCGGCTGCGATCGGGCTTCCCGTCGACGTGATACCGGAGGCCTGCGACAACCTCGACCTGACGATGTGGTTCCTGGAGGGCCAGGCCGAGGGCGCGGCCGCCGCCCGCCCCGGCCCGTGGGGCGAGGACCTGGACGCCGCCTTCTATGTCGCGCTGTATCTGCGGGCCGCCCAGCACTCGCTGCGCCGCGGTTGCCCGATGACGTACTCCTGACGAACACCGTCCGACACCCTGCCGCTCTGCCGGTCAGGCGTCGGAGACCGAGTCGAACGGCACCTGACCTCGCGAGACGCCGCGTGCGTCCGCGTCCACCGAGCGGCGCAGCGCCTCGTGCAGCTTGGCAGGGGTCAGCACGCCCAGGAAGCGTGAGCCGTCGAGGACCGCGACCCACCCCGCGTCGTGCTGGAGCATCACACCGAACGCCTGCTTCAGCGGGGCGCCGACCGGCACCCACGCGGTCATCCGGTGCGCGAGGCCGCCCACCGTGCCGCCCGCCGCCAACTCGTCCCGGCCCACCCAGCCGTGCAGGTCGCCGTTCGGGTCCAGGACCACCGCCCAGCGGGCGCTCTCCGCCCGCAGCCGCGCGGCGGCGCTCTCGGCGGACTCGGCCGGGCGCGCGACCGGCGGCTGCTCCAGGTCGTCCGGCTCGATCTCGGTCACCGACAACCGCTTCAGCCCGCGGTCCGCGCCCACGAACTCGGCGACGTACGGCGTGGCGGGCGTCCCCAGCACCGCACCCGGCGTGTCGTACTGCTCGATGCGCCCCTGCCCGTACACCGCGATCCGGTCACCGAGCCGCACCGCCTCCTCGATGTCATGGGTGACCAGCAGCACCGTCTTGCGCACGGCTGCCTGCATGCTGAGGAACTCGTCCTGCAACTGCTCCCGCACCACCGGGTCGACCGCGCCGAACGGCTCGTCCATCAGCAGTACAGGCGGATCGGCGGCGAGCGCGCGGGCCACGCCGACCCGCTGCCGCTGGCCGCCGGAGAGCTGGTCCGGGTAGCGCGGCCCGAACGTCCCAGGGTCCAGGCCCACCAGGTCGAGCAGTTCGGCGGCACGCTCGCGGGCCCTGGCCCGCTTCCAGCCGAGCAGGGCCGGGACGGTCGCGGTGTTGTCGAGGATGGTGCGGTGCGGGAAGAGGCCCACCTGCTGGATGACGTAGCCGATCCGGCGGCGCAGTTGCACGGGGTCGACCTGGGCGATGTCCTCGCCGGCGACGAGGATCCGGCCGGAGGTCGGTTCGATGAGCCGGTTGACCATCATCATCGTCGTGGTCTTGCCGCAGCCGGACGGGCCCACGAGCGTGACGAGTTCACCCTCCGCCACCTCGAAGGAGAGGCCGTCCACGGCGGTCGTGCCGTCCGGATACCGCTTGGTGACCTGCTCGAACCGGATCATTCCCTCACGCTAGCCGCGAGCGTTCCGGACCGCTCGCCCGCCGCCGGACGGCGTACCGCATCCGGGTCACCCGCTACGGCGCACCGGTAGGGGACAGCAGCCCCGTCCCCGGCCCCCGACTCGGTCGCCGTACGCTACGGCGGCCCCGGCCCCGGCCTCGCGGCCGGCAGTCGGCGGGCACCCGTTCCAGCCGGCTCCTACGAGTTGACCTCGGTACCCGGCTGACCATCGCCGACCAGCACCACCTCCAGGGTGCGCGGGCCGTGCACCCCCTCGACCCGGTCCAGCTCGATGTCGCTGGTCGCGGACGGCCCGGAGATCCAGGTCAAGGGGCGGGCCGGGTCGAGGCGTTCGAGGGCCTGGGGCACGGACGACACGACCTGGTCGGGTACCCGCACCACACAGATGTGATGGTCCGGGACGAGCGTGATACGGCGGCGGCCCTGGTCCGGGCCGCCGTCCAGCACGATCGTCCCGGTCTCGGCGATCGCCACCGCACACCCGGTGACCACACTGCCGACCCCGTCGAGTTCGTGCGGTGTGCTCTCGGCGCGATCCGGAATCACCTCGGCATCGGCCACCGAGACCCACTCCGGGTCCAGCCCCGTCGGCACGACCACCGTCCCGACCCCACGCTCGGCGACCAACCGGCCGATCAGGGAGGCCAGTTCACCCTCCGCGCACCGATGCACGACCGCCCGGTAGTCCGCCAGGTTCTCGGCGAGCAGTTCCACCGTCTCCGCGACGCTCCGCTCCCCGTGCTCGCGCAGATACGTCCGCTCGACCGGCGCGTCCTCGCCCGGCACATCGGCAAGCGCGCGCCGCACCCGCCCCAGGACCCGCTCCCTGCTGCTCACTTCGCACCGCCCTTTCCGCCGTTCGTCCGCTGCCACCAGTCCCGGAACGGCTCCGCCGGTACGGCCGGCAGGTCCCGCGTCGCGCTCCACGCCCTGCCGGGACCCGGCAGCGTACGAGGGAGGAGGCGACGGCTGCGGGAGGCGAGCCGCTGGCCGGTGCGCAGGGCGGCCGGGTGGGAGAACGCCCAGCGGGCCGCACGCATCGCCGCCCGCTCGGCCGCATGCCCCTTGGCCGGCTTGAGCAGCACCCTGTTGCCGTTCCTGACCGCCTCGCCGCCCTCCACGACCCGCTCCCGCAGATGCACCAGCACCTCGGGGATGTCGATGGCGACCGGGCACACCTCGTAACAGGCCCCGCACAGCGACGAGGCGTACGGCAGCGAGGCGTCGATCTCGCTCGCCGTCCCCCGCAGCTGGGGGCTGAGGATCGCACCGATCGGGCCCGGGTAGACCGAGCCGTAGGCGTGGCCGCCCGCCCGCTCGTACACCGGGCACACATTGAGGCAGGCCGAGCAGCGGATGCAGCGCAGCGCCTGGCGGCCGACCTCGTCGGCGAGGGTGTCGGTGCGGCCGTTGTCGAGGAGCACCAGGTGAAAGGTCTGCGGGCCGTCCCCGTCGGTGGTGCCGGTCCACATCGAGGTGTACGGGTTCATGCGTTCGGCCGTCGACGAGCGGGGGAGGGTCTGCAGGAAGACCTCCAGGTCCCGCCAGGTCGGCACGATCTTCTCGATACCGACGACCGAGATCAGCGTCTCGGGCAGGGTGAGGCACATCCGGCCGTTGCCCTCGGACTCGACGACGACCAGGGTGCCCGTTTCGGCGACCATGAAGTTGGCTCCGGAGATACCGACCTTGGCGCGCAGGAACTTCTCGCGGAGGTGGAGCCGGGCCGCCTCGGCGAGTTCGGCCGGAGTGTCGGTGAGCCCCTCGGGCGCGGGGCGTCCCCACTCACCCATCTCACGCCGGAAGATGTCCCGGATCTCCGCCCGGTTCCGGTGGATGGCCGGCACCAGGATGTGCGAGGGCCGGTCCCTGCCCAACTGCACGATCAGCTCGGCGAGATCGGTCTCATAGGCCCGGACGCCCTCGGCCTCCAGAGCCTCGTTCAGCCCGATCTCCTGCGTGGCCATCGACTTGACCTTGACGACCTCCGACTCGCCGGTCTCCTTGACCAGCGCGGCCACGATCCGGTTGGCCTCGTCGGCGTCGGCAGCCCAGTGGACCGTACCGCCGGCCGCCGTCACCGCCTGCTCCAACTGGACCAGATACCGGTCGAGATGACGGAGCGTATGATCCTTGATCTGTTTGCCGGCCTCCCGTAGCGCGTCCCAGTCGGACACCTCCGCGACGGCCCTGGCCCGCTTGGCGCGGATGGTGTGCGTGGCGTGGCGCAGATTCCCGCGCAGCGTCCGGTCGTTGACGGCCTCGTGCGCGGCCTTCGGAAAGGCCGGCATCCCCACATACGTCCCGCTCATACGGCCGGTTCCTCCTCCGTGCTCGCCAGGATCTCCGCGATGTGCACCGGCCGCATACCGGTACCGAGCCGGGTCATGGTGCCGCCGATGTGCATGAGGCAGGAGTTGTCGGCCGAACACAGCACCTCGGCGCCGGTGGACTCGGCGTTGCGCACCTTGTCCGTGCCCATCGCCGCCGAGACGTCGGGATTCTTGACCGCGAAGGTGCCGCCGAACCCGCAGCACTCCTCGGCCCCCGGGAGCTCCACCAGCTCCAGCCCCTTCACCGCCCGAAGCAGCCGGTGCGGCCGGTCGCCGAGCCCCAGGCTGCGCAGCCCGTGACAGGTCGGGTGATAGGTGACCCGGTGGGGGTAGTAGGCCCCCACGTCCGTCACCCCGAGCACATCCACCAGGAACTCGGTCAGCTCGTACGTCTTCGGCACCACGGGCGCCAGCGTCGCCGCCAGCCCGCTCCCGCGCCCCTCCGCCCTGGCCCGTTCGCCCATCCTCGGATACAGCTCCCGCACCATCGCCCCGCATGACCCGGACGGGGTGACGATCGCCTCGTACTCCCCGAAGACATCGGAGAAATGCCGGGCGAGGGGCTCGGCCTCATGGCGATAGCCGGTGTTGTAATGGGCCTGTCCGCAGCAGGTCTGGGCCATCGGGAAGTCGACCTCGACGCCCAGCCTGGTCAGGAGTTTCACCACGGCGCGCCCGGTGTCCGGATAGAGCGTGTCATTGACGCAGGTCAGGAACAGGGCGACACGCATCGCGGCTCCTAGAGGTCGATCATCGGATGAGTGCAGAGTAGTAGGCCGGTGCGGGCAGCGGGAGACCCGGTCACCGTGTGGCGAGTCGTGCCTCGGCCGCCGCCCAGCGGGCGGTGTCGCCGCGCGGCGCGTACCGGGTGAGCGGCTGGGTGCGCGTGAGCAGCCGCCGCATGTCGGCGAGGTCGCCGACGAGACCGTGCGCACGGGCCTGGACCAGCACGTTCCCGAGGGCCGCAGCCTCCGTCGGACCCACCACCACCGGCAGCCCGCAGGCGTCGGCGGTGAGCTGGCAGAGCAGCGCGTTGCGGGTGCCACCACCCACCACATACACCGTGTCCACCGGATGATCGGCGAGCCGCTGCGCGTCGGTGACCGCCCGCCGGTGGGCAAGCGCCAGGGAGTCGAGGATGCACCGGGTGATCTCACCGGGAGTGCGCGGCACCGGCTGTCCGGACGCCCGGCACGCCTCGGCGATCCGCTCCGGCATCCGGCCGGGGGCCAGGAACACCGCGTCCCCCGCGTCCACCACCGAGCGCAGCGCCGGCACGCCGGCCGCCTCCCGCAGCAGCCCGCCCAGATCCGGGTCACCCCAGGCCCGTACGCACTCCTGGAGCAGCCACAGCCCCATGATGTTGCGCAGATAGCGGACCGTGCCGTCCAGCCCCAGCTCGTTGGTGAAGTTGGCGGTCCGGCTCTCCTCGGTCAGCACGGGCGCGGCCAGTTCGAGCCCGGCCAGCGACCAGGTGCCGGTGCAGATATAGGCGAACCGTTCACCGGCCGCCGGTACGGCGGCCACCGCCGACGCGGTGTCGTGCGAGCCGACGGTGGTCACCGGCACCGGCCCGGTCAGCCCGGTCTCCTCCAGCACCCCGGGGCGCAGCACCCCGGCCGGATCCCCGGGCCGCCGCAGCGGCGCGAACAGCCCGAGGTCGATCCCCAGCCGGTCCGCGACGTCGTACGACCAGTCGCGCGTCCGGGGGTCGATCAGCTGGGTGGTGGAGGCATTGGTCAGCTCGGTGCCCTGTTCGCCGGTCAGCCAGTACGACAGCAGGTCGGGGATGAGCAACAGCCGCTCGGCATGCGCGAACTGCGCGCCCGAACGCGCCGCCACCACCTGGTAGAGGGTGTTGAAGGGCGCGTACTGGAGCCCGGTACGGGCGTACAGCTCCGCCGGTGGCAGGGTCGCCCACACCTTCTCGGCGACCCCCTCCGTGCGGGCGTCACGGTAGTGCACCGGGTTGCCGAGCAGCGCCCCGTCGGCGTCCAGTAGCCCGTAGTCCACGGCCCAGCTGTCCAGCCCGACCGAGTCCACCCGCCCCGCCGCCCTGAGCCCCTCCAACACCCCGGCGTACAGGGCGAGTACGTCCCAGCGCAGCCCCTCCGGCAGCCGCACCGGCCGGTTCGCGAACCGGTGTGCCTCGGTCAGCTCCAGGGAGTCCGGCCCCGCCCGGCCGACCATGACCCGCCCGCTGGACGCGCCGAGGTCGACCGCGGCATAGGTCCTGTGGGCGGTCATCGCAGGAACGCGGCCGCCACACCCGCGTCGACGGGCACATGCAGCCCGGTGGTGTGGGTGAGTTCCCCTCCCGTCAGCGCGAACACGGCGTTCGCCACATGCTCGGGCAGCACCTCACGCTTGAGGATGGTCCGCTGCGCGTAGAACTCGCCCAGCTTCGACTCCTCCACCCCGTACACGGCGGCCCGCTGGGCTCCCCACCCGCCGGCGAAGATCCCGGACCCTCGCACCACACCGTCGGGATTCACCCCGTTGACCCGGATCCCGTGCTCGCCCAACTCGGCTGCCAGCAGGCGCACTTGATGGGCCTGGTCGGCCTTGGTGGCCGAGTAGGCGATGTTGTTGGGTCCGGCGAACACGGCGTTCTTGGAGGCGATATAGACGATGTCACCGCCGAGCCCCTGGGCGATCATCACCCGGGCCGCCTCTCGCGACACCAGGAAGGAACCGCGGGCCATGATGTCGTGCTGGAGGTCCCAGTCCTTCGCCGAAGTCTCCAGCAGGGGCTTGGAGACGGAGATCCCCGCGTTGTTGACGACGAGGTCGACCCCGCCGAAAGCCAGCACGGCCGCCCGGAAGGCCGCGAAGATCTGCTCCTCGTCCGTCACGTCGACGGTGACGGCGACGGCCTTGTCGGACCCGCCGAGCTCCTCCGCGACGGCGGCGGCCCTCCCGGCCTCGACATCGGCGACGACGACACAGGCCCCCTCGGCGGCAAGCCGGTGCACGATCGCCTTGCCGATCCCACTGCCGGCCCCCGTCACCAGCGCCACCCGGGTCGCCAGAGCCTTCGGCTCCGGCATCCGCTGAAGCTTGGCCTCCTCCAGCGCCCAGTACTCGATCCGGAACTTCTCCGACTCCTCGATCGGCGCGTACGCCGACACGGCCTCGGCCCCGCGCATCACATTGATCGCGTTGACATAGAACTCGCCCGCGACCCGGGCCGTCTGCTTGTCCTTCCCGAAGCTGAACATGCCGACGCCGGGCACCAGCACGATCGCCGGGTCGGCGCCGCGCATGGCGGGGGAGTCGGGCAGGGCGTGCCGCTGGTAGTAGGCGGCGTACTCCTCGCGGTAAGCGGAGTGCAGCTCCTTGAGCCGGGCAATGGCCTCGTCGAGCGGCGCGGTCGGCGGCAGGTCAAGGACGAGGGGCCGTACCTTCGTCCGTAGGAAGTGGTCCGGGCACGACGTCCCCAGCGCCGCGAGCCGCGGATGCTCGGCCCGGGCCAGGAAGTCGAGAACGACCTCGGTGTCGGTGAAGTGCCCGACCTGCGCCTTGTCCTGGGAGGCGAGGGCCCGCACATACGGCGCGAGCGCGGCGGCCCGCTCCCGCCGTTCGGCCTCCGGCAGCGCGCCGTACCCCTCCACGACGGACCCGAAGGGCTCCGCCCTGCCACGTTCGGCGAGGAAGGCCTCGGCGGTGCGGATGATGTGCAGCGAGTTCCGCTCGCACTCCTCGGAACTGTCGCCCCAGGCGGTGATCCCGTGCCCGCCGAGGACGCACCCGATGGCCTGCGGGTTGGCGGCCTTGACGGCTGCGATGTCCAGCCCGAGCTGGAACCCGGGCCGTCGCCAGGGCACCCACACGACGGTGTCCCCGAAACACTCGGCGGTCAGCTTCTCCCCGTCGGCGGCACAGGCCAGCGCGATCCCGGAGTCCGGGTGCAGATGATCGACGTGCGGGGCGTCGACGAGCCCGTGCATGGCGGTGTCGATGGAGGGAGCGGCACCGCCCTTGCCGTGCAGGCAGTAGTCGAAGGCGCCGACCATCTCGTCCTCGCGCTCGACGCCCGGATAGACACCGGTGAGCGCCCGTAGCCGGTCGAGCCGCAGCACGGCGAGCCCGGCCTCGGTGAGGGTGCCGAGATCCCCACCGGACCCCTTCACCCACATCAGCTCGACGTCACCACCGGTGACGGGGTCGATGGCCGCGCCTTTGGCGGAGGCGTTGCCGCCGGCGTAGTTGGTGTTACGGGGATCGGAGCCGAGCCGACGGGAGCGGGCGAGGAGGGAGGCGGCTTCGGGATGAGCGGGCATAAGAGATTCCTTACTTCTCGAACGAGCGTGAGTGCATTTCCCCAGGGGCGCGGGGCTGTGTTTCCTTTGCGGCTTCGCCGCGTGGGCGCGAGCGGCCACGTCGGACCCGCAGGCCGCGAATCACAGATCCCGGCAGACGCTTACGCCCCCCACCCTGCCTGCTGCCCCCCAACCCGCTCAGCGACAACCTTCTCGGCCCACCCGGACCGCCGGTACGCCTTCATCGGGTCGGGGTCCAGCCCCATCTCCTCGCGCACCTCGCAAAGCAACGGCCGCACATCCGTGTCATACGCATCCATCAGCACGGCATTCGCACCGAGCACATCCCCCGCGGCCTGCGCCGCGGCCAGCGCCCCCCGATCCACCAGCAACGCCTTCGCCGTGGCCTCCTGCACATTCATCACCGACCGGATGATCGCGGGGATCTTCGCCTCGATGTTGTGACACTGATCGAGCATGAAGGCCACATCGGAGGTGAACCCGCCCCCGCCCACGACCTCGCACATGATCCGGAACAGCTGGAACGGATCCGCGGCCCCGACCATGAGGTCGTCGTCCGCGTAGAACCGCGAGTTGAAGTCGAACCCGCCGAGCTTCCCCTCCCTCAGTAGCGTGGCGACGATGAACTCGATGTTGGTGCCCGGCGCGTGGTGCCCGGTGTCGACCACGACCTTCGCCTTCGGCCCCAGCTTCAGACAGTGGGCGTAGGCCGTGCCCCAGTCCGGCACGTCGGTCGTGTAGAAGGACGGCTCGAACAGCTTGTACTCCAGCAGCATCCGCTGCCCCTCGCCCAGCCGCCCGTACACCTCGGCCAGCCCCTCCGCGAGCCGGTCCTGGCGTGCTCGGATGTCGTCCTGCCCGGGGTAGTTGGTGCCGTCCGCGAACCACAGCTTCAGGTCGCTGGACCCCGTCGCGTCCATGATGTCGACGCACTCCAGCAGATGGCCGACGGCCTTGCGCCGCACCGCCGCGTCCGGATGGCAGATGCTGCCCAGCTTGTAGTCGTCGTCCTGGAAGGTGTTGGAGTTGATCGCCCCCAGCTTCAGCCCCTGCTTCTCGGCGTGCCCGGCCAGGTCCGCGTAGTCGTCCACCCTGTCCCAGGGGATGTGCAACGCCACCGTCGGCGCGACCCCGGTCACCGCGTGCACCTGCGCCGCGTCGTCCAGCTTCTCCTTCGGCGAGCGCGGCACGCCCTGCTGGGCGAACACCTTGAAACGGGTCCCCGAGTTTCCGTACGCCCATGACGGCGTCTCGACGGCCTGGGTCTTCAGCGCGGCCTTCACCGCGGCGAGGTCGGTCACTTCGGGGCTCCTGGAGTCTGCGCGGTGAAACGATTCAGAACGGCAAAGTATGAGTCTTCCCGAAGGGGTGTCAAGGACTCCGACCAACCCGGTTTTCCGTGACTCCGCCGTGAACTTCGGCTATCGAAATTTTTTCGATACGGACCCATTGACGTGACATGCCCGTGGTGCCTACGGTCCCGGCAATCCAGTTGAAACCTTTCACGACGCTGTGGAGTCGGTGCGGACCGTCCCGCCGGTGTCGTCGAGGAGCCCCCATGACCCACCCGTCCGACACGGGACCGGCCCCGGTGCTGGCGCTGAAGGACGTCTCCAAGTCCTTCGGTGCCGTCCGCGCCCTGCGGGACGTCTCCCTGGAGCTGTTCCCCGGCGAGGTGCACGCCCTCGCCGGCGAGAACGGCGCAGGCAAGTCGACGCTGATCAAGACCCTCGCCGGGGTGCACCGACCGGACGCCGGTCAGGTGCTGCTCGACGGCGAGCCCGTCGTCTTCCACGGCCCCGGCGACGCCCGCGACGCCGGAATCGCCGTGATCTACCAGGAACCCACGCTCTTCCCCGACCTGTCGATCGCCGAGAACATCTTCATGGGCCGTCAGCCCCGGCGGGCGCTGGGCCGGATCGACCACAAGGCCACCCGCGCGGCCACGGCCGCCCTGATGAAGCGGCTCGGCGTCGCCCTCGACCCCGACCGCCCCGCCCGCGGTCTGTCCATCGCGGACCAGCAGATCGTCGAGATCGCCAAGGCCCTCTCCTTCGACGCGCGGGTCCTGATCATGGACGAGCCGACGGCCGCCCTGACCGGCAGCGAGGTCGCCCGGCTCTTCGGCGTCGTCCGCACCCTGCGCGAACAGGGCGCCGCCGTGCTGTTCATCTCGCACCGGCTGGAGGAGATCTTCCAGATCTGCCGGCGGGTCACCACCCTCCGGGACGGCGCCTGGATCGCCAGCGAGCCCGTCGACGGCATGACCGAGGACGACCTCGTACGCCGTATGGTCGGCCGGGACCTGGACGAGCTGTACCCCAAGCAGGACGTGTCGGCGGGTGAAGTCGCCCTCTCGGTGCGGCGGTTGACGCGGGAGGGCGTCTTCACCGACATCTCCTTCGAGGTGCGCTCCGGTGAGATCGTCGGCCTCGCCGGACTGGTCGGCGCCGGCCGCACCGAGGTCGCGCGGGCCGTGTTCGGCGTCGACCGCTGGGACGCGGGGGAGGTGGAGGTACGGGGACGCAGACTCACCAACGGCGCCCCCTCCACGGCGATGGCCGCCGGCCTCGCCCTCGTCCCCGAGGACCGGCGCGCCCAGGGCCTGGTGATGGACATGTCCATCGAGCGCAACATCGGCCTGACGGGACTGCGTACGACCGTCAGGGCGGGCCTCGTCGACCGGGCCGCCGAGCGCAGCCGCTCCCTCGACTGGGCGGTCAGGCTCCAGGTGAAGTACGCCCGGATCGCCGACGCGGTCTCCACCCTGTCCGGCGGCAACCAGCAGAAGGTCGTCCTCGCCAAATGGCTGGCGACCGGACCGAAGGTGCTGATCGTCGACGAGCCGACCCGTGGCATCGACGTCGGTACGAAAGCCGAAGTCCACCGGCTCCTTGGTGAGTTGGCCGCCGACGGGGTCGCCGTCCTGATGATCTCCTCCGACCTGCCCGAGATCCTCGGTATGGCCGACCGCGTACTGGTGATGCACGAGGGCCGGATCACCGCCGAGATCCCGCGCTCCGACGCCACCGAGGAGACCGTGATGGCCGCAGCGACCGGGAGGGCCGCCGCATGACGACCGCCGCCGTGGGGAGGGCCGCCGCATGACGGTGACCACCTCCGAACAGACCTCCGTCGCCGAGGCGCCCGAGTCCAGCGGGACCCGGCTCGTCGACCGTGTCTTCAAGATGCGCGAACTCGCCATCCTGGTCGTCTTCCTGGTGATGATCGCCGTCACCCAGGCCGGCAACAGCGAGTTCCTCTCCCAGCAGGGCATCAAGGACCTGCTCCTCAACGCGACCATCCTGGTGCTGGTCGCCACCGGACAGTCCCTGGTGGTGATCAGCAGGAACGTCGACCTGTCCGTCGGCTCCACGCTCGGCATCACCGCCTTCGCCGCCGGCGACTATCTTCACGGCGGCGGAAACACGGTCGTCGCGATCCTCCTTGCCGTGCTGCTCGGCATCGGCTGCGGGCTCCTCAACGGCCTTCTCGTGAGCCTCGGCCAGGTGCCCGCGCTGGTCGTCACCCTCGGCACGCTCTACATCATCCGGGGCGTCGACTCCATCTGGGTCGGCTCCCGGCAGATCACGGCCGCGGATCTCCCCGGCGGCTTCAACGACTTCGGCTCGGGCGGACTGTCGGCCGTCCCCTGGCTCGCGCTCATCGCCCTCGCCGTCCTGGTCGCCACCGCCTACTACCTCAAACACTTCAGCAGCGGCCGGGAGTTGTACGCCCTCGGCTCCAACCCGGAGGCCGCCCGGCTGGCCGGCATCCCGGTGCGCAAGCGGATCCTCACCGCGTACACCTTCTGCGGTGCCCTCGCCGGGCTGGCCGGAGCCATGTACCTGGCCCGCTTCGGCAACGTCGACTCCGGAACCGGGAACGGCTACGAACTCACCGTCGTGAGCGCCGTGGTGGTCGGCGGTGTGGTCTTCACGGGCGGCTCCGGGAGCGTGTACGGCGCCGCGCTGGGCGCGCTGCTGCTGACCTCCGTCAACAGCGTGCTGCCCGCCCTGGGGGTCAGCTCCGTGTGGGTCCTCGCCATCAACGGCTTCCTGCTGCTGCTCGCCATCGCCGTCGACCGGGTCGTGGCGCTGCGGGTGGCGGCCGCGCTGAAGAAGAAGTCGGCCCTCAAGAGGACCGCGATCAGCAAGGAGAGCACCAGCCATGCCTGAGTCCTTGACGCGTGCGATTCGCTGGGACACCGTCGTCGGCGCCCTGCTGGCCGTCCTGCTGCTGTTCTCCTTCGGCTTCGTGGACGGCTTCGGCAACTCGCTCAACCTGTCGTTCCTGATCGGCAACACGCTTCCGATCGCCCTGATCGCGCTGCCCATGACCCTGCTGGTCGTCGCCGGCGAGATCGACCTGTCGGTCGCCTCGACCGCCGGGCTCTCGGGCGCGGTCATGGGCAGGCTCTGGAACGAGGGCATGGCGATCGAGACGATCATTCCGCTCTGTCTGCTGCTGGGCGTGGTGTGCGGGCTGGTCAACGGGCTGCTGGTGACCCGCCTTGGCCTGCCGTCGCTGGCCGTCACCATCGGCACGCTCGCGGCCTACCGGGGCATCGCGCAGATCGTGCTCGGCTCGGACGCGGTCACCGACTTCCCCACGCAGTACCTGGACTTCGCGGCGGGGCGACTCGGCGACACGTTCCTGCCGCGGGCCCTCCTGCCGTTCCTGGTGCTGCTCGTGATCGCGGTTGTGGTGCTGCATGCCACGTCGTTCGGGCGGTCGCTGTTCGCGGTCGGGGCGAGTGAGGAGGCGGCGCGGTTCGCCGGGATCCGGGTGAAGCGGCACAAGCTGATCCTGTTCGTCGCGACCGGGTTCATGGCGTCTCTGACGGGGATCTTCTGGGCCCTCCACTACGCGAGTGCGCGGTACGACAACGCGACGGGGCTCGAACTGTCGGTCGTCGCCGCCGTGTTGCTCGGGGGGATCGACTTCGACGGGGGGCGCGGGACGCTTGGCGGAGCCGTCGCCGGTGTGTTTCTGCTCGGGGCGTTGCAGAACGTCATGAGTTTGCTCAATGTGTCCGCGCAATCCCAGATAGTCGTGACCGGTGTGCTGCTCGTCGTGTCGGTGCTGGGGCCGAGGGTGGCCAAGCAGGTCTCCCTCGCCAGGCACAAGGCCGCAAAGGCCGTCTGAACACTGCGGGTTGTGTGTGGTTGATCGCGCCCACGCGGCGGAGCCGCAAATGAAATGCAGCCCGGCGCCCCTGACGGGGCGCTCCAGAGTACCTTCGTGCAAAGGAACCCTTATGCGTAAGTCATCCCTCCGGCGTGCCTCCGTCGCCCTCGCCGCCGTCTCCTCCCTCGCCCTCGCCGCCACCGCCTGTGGTGGTACCACCAAGAACAACTCCAGCAGTGACGACTCAGCGGCCACCTCCACCGCGAAGGCCGATCCGACCGCCGCCCTCAAGAAGGGCCTCACCGTCGGCTTCCTCCCCAAGCAGGTCAACAACCCCTACTTCACCTCCGCCGACAAGGGCGGCGAGAAGGCGCTCACCGAGCTGGGTTCCAAGTACAAGGAGGTCGGGCCCTCCAGTGCCACCGACACCTCCGGGCAGGTCTCCTACGTCAACACCCTCACCCAGCAGCAGGTCAACGCCATGGCCGTGTCCGCCCAGGACCCCGGCGCGCTGTGCACCGCGCTCAAGCAGGCCATGAGTAACGGGATCAAGGTCGTCACCTACGACTCCGACACCAACGCCGGCTGCCGCAACGCCTTCGTCTCGCAGGCCGGCGCCGAGGACCTCGGCCGTACCGAAGTGCAGCTGCTCGCCCAGCAGATCGGGTACAAGGGCGAGATCGCGGTCCTGTCCGCCGCACAGACCGCGACCAACCAGAACACCTGGATCGGGTACATGAGGGAGGAGCTGAAGGACCCGAAGTACAAGAACGTCAAGCTGGTCAAGATCGCCTACGGCAACGACGACGCGCAGCAGTCCTTCCAGCAGACCCAGGGCCTGCTCCAGCAGTACCCGAACCTCAAGGGGATCGTCTCCCCGACTACCGTCGGCATCAAGGCGGCCGCCCAGTACCTGTCCGGCTCCAAGTACAAGGGCAAGGTCAAGCTGACCGGACTCGGCACGCCCAACGACATGCGGCAGTACGTCAAGAACGGCACCGTCGACGCCTTCGAGCTGTGGGACCCGGCCAAGCTCGGCGACCTCGCCGCCCGCACCGCCGTCGCCCTGGCCTCCGGGCAGATCACCGGCAAGGAGGGCGAGACCTTCAAGGCCGGCTCCACCACCTACACCATCGGCAAGGACGGCGTGATCAACCTCGGCAAGCCGACCGTGTTCGACGCGAAGAACATCGACCAGTTCAACTTCTAGGCGCGTTCAAGGGGCGTTGATGCAGCGCGTCTGTTTCCTCCTCAAGGTCCGGAAGGACCGCATCGCCGAGTACCGCGAACGCCATGCCACCGTGTGGCCGGAGATGCGCGAGGCGCTCTCCGCCACCGGTTGGCACAACTACTCGCTCTTCCTGCGCGACGACGGCCTGCTGGTCGGCTATCTGGAGACCGAGGACTTCGAGGCCGCCCGCGCCGGCATGGAGGCCACCGAGGTCAACGCCCGCTGGCAGGCCGAGATGGGGCCGTTCTTCGAGTCGCTGGACGGCACCCGGCCCGACGAGGCGATGAAGCCGCTCACCGAAGTGTTCCACCTCACCTGACCCGTCCCCTCGCTCAGGAGCCGCTCATGAGACGCCGTACCGTGCTCACCACCGCCATACTGGCCGGCGTGGCAACGCCGGGCATCGCACGGGCCGCCGATCCCGGCCCCTCGGTCACCAAGAAGGGCATCACCCGACTCGACGCCCAAGCCGTCTACTTCGTCTCCTACGACGGCCTGGTCAACAACAACTCCTTCCAGAAGAACGGCCTGTTCACCTACAAGGGCCACCAGTACGCCGGCTGGTACACCTCGACCGGCGCCGCGGTGATCGGCCGCAGGGTGCTGGGCGGGTCGTCGTGGTCCACCGTCACCCTCGCCCACCGGCTGAAGTCCAGCGACTCCCACAACGTCATCTCCATGGGCGTCTCCAGGACCGACGGCCGTCTCCACATCAACATGGACTCCCACAGCGACGGCTTCTTCTACGTGAGGTCGGTCGCGGGGCTGCTGGACAACCCCGTTTCCACGGCGTGGACTTCGGCCGTTTTCGGTGCCGTACAGACATCGCTCGACGGGGTGTCGCCGACCTCGCGGTTCACCTACCCGCAGTTCATCTCCACGCCCGAGGGGAAGCTGCAGCTGAGCTATCGGGTGGGGATATCCGGGAACGGCCGTAACGCCCTTGCCGAGTACGACGGTTCGAGCTGGACCGTGCTGGGGGAGTGGACCAGCTCCAGCGGGACGTACGGGAGCGAGCACGGCTCGTCCACCGCCCGGAACATGTATCTGCACGGCATCGACTACGGCGTCGACGGGCGGCTGCACGCGTTCTTCACCTGGCGGGAGCAGAGCAGCGCCGTGATGTGCAACAGCGGTGGCATCACCAACCACGACACCGGCTATGTCTACTCCACCGACCGCGGCCGCACCTGGCGCAACGACACCGGCGCCCTGGTCGCCACCACCGGCACCTCGGACACCGTCGCCGTCACCGACCCGGGTCTCGTCGTCGACCCGCTCAACCCGGACCACTCCCTGATGAACCAGGAGAGCCAGTGGACCGACTCCGCCGGCCTTCCGCACGCGATCATCAGCTATGTGCCCGGCCGCTTCGGCCAGTGCACCACGAACTACGTCAGCGACCGCACCGCGAACGGCCGTGCCTTCCATGTCCGCAGGAACTCCTCCGGCACCTGGCAGAAGACCGAGATCCCGGTCGCCCTGAACTCCAGCCAGCGCACCAAGCTGCTCCTGGACAGGTACGACAACGCCTACGCGGTCTTCCCCTTCGGACGGATCGCCGGCGCGTCCAAGGCCTCCGGGTACACCGACTGGGCGCTGCTCCACGACGGCAGCGAACTGAACGCCTTCGGCGAGGTCGTGATCGACGAGATGCGGGTCGGGGCGGACAACGTGCTGTCGTTCATGTACCAGGAGACATCGAGCGGTACGACCCCCTCGGCGCTCCATGTCGTCGACTTCGCCCTGCCCGCCTGACCCGGGCCGGTGTGCGAGTCATGTCGTAATGTGAAGCCCTTCCGGATGTGCCCTTCCTCGCTGTGGAGGTGCCGTCCACGGTTCCCTGGAGGTCTCGACCGATGGTCCAGTCGGTGGGTATCAAGGACGTCGCCCGCGCCGCCGGAGTCTCGGTGGGCACGGTCTCCAACGTCATCAACCGCCCGGACACCGTCGCCGGCGAGACCCGGGCCCGGGTGCAGTCGGCGATCGACCGGCTCGGCTATGTCCGCAGCGAGTCCGCGCGCCAGCTGCGCGCGGGCCGCAGCCGGATCATGGGCCTGCTCGTCCTCGACATGGGCAACCCCTTCTTCGTGGACGTGGCCCGGGGTGCCGAACGGGCGGCCCGGGAGGCCGGGCTCGGTGTGATGGTCTGCAACAGCGCCCAGAACGCCGGCGAGGAGGCCGACTACCTCTCGCTCTTCGCCGAACAGCGGGTGCGCGGCGTCCTGCTCACCCCGGCGGACGCCACCGGCCGCAACATCGAGACCTTCCGCCGGCACGGCATCCCCTTCGTGCTGGTCGACCGGGTCGCGGAAGGCACCACCGAGTGCTCCGTCAGCGTCGACGACGTGGCGGGCGGGGCGCTCGCGGTCCGCCATCTCGTCGACGCCGGGCATCGGTCCCTCGCCTACGTCAGCGGGCCGCCCGGGCTCAACCAGGTCCGCGACCGGCGCACCGGCGCCCTGAACGCCCTCGCCGAGGCGGGCCTCGGTCCCGACGCGCTGCGCGAGCTGCCGACCGAGCGTCTGGACGTCGCGGCCGGGCGGGACGCGGGGGCCCGGCTGCTCGGCCTCGCCGACCGGCCCACCGCCGTGTTCTGCGCCAACGACCTGCTCGCCCTCGGTGTCCTCCAGGCCATGTACGCGGCCGGGGTGGTCGTCCCGGACGACCTGGCGATCGTCGGCTACGACGACATCGAGTTCGCCGCCGCGGCCGCGGTACCGCTGACCTCGGTCCGCCAGCCGGCCGTGACCATGGGCGCCATGGCTGCCGACCTGCTCCTGGAGGAGACCGAGGAGCGCGAGGGACAGGCGGCGCACGAGCACCGCCGGGTGGTGCTCCAGCCGGAACTGGTGGTGCGCCGCTCCAGCCTCGCCGCCCGCTGATCGGTTATTCAGTAACGATTTCATGATCCCGGGGGGTGAACCGGCCCCGGACGTGTGCTGAACTGGGTCGCGACCACACGTCCGTCCCGGGAGAAACGTTGAGCCTCAGCTACCGCCAGCCCGGCGTCGTCCTCAGCGACCGCCACTTCACCGTCCCTCTGGACCACGCCGCCCCGGACGGCGAGACCATCGAGCTGTACGCCCGGGAGGCGGTCGCGAGCGACAAGGCGGACGAGGAGTTGCCCTGGCTGCTCTATCTGCAGGGCGGCCCGGGATTCGGGGCGAATCGTTTCGTCGGACGGCAGGCCTGGCTCGACCGGGCCCTGCAGGAGTACCGCGTCCTGCTCCTCGACCAGCGCGGCACCGGCCGCTCCACCCCGGTCAACCGGCAGACGCTGCCGCTGCGCGGCGGCGCCGCCGCCCAGGCCGACCACCTGGCCCGCTTCCGTGCCGACTCGATCGTCCGGGACTGCGAGGCGATCCGTCCGCGGCTCACCGGCGGCGCCCCCTGGACCACCCTCGGCCAGAGTTTCGGCGGCTTCTGCACGGTGACCTATCTGTCGTTCTTCCCGGAGGGTCTCAAGACCTCCCTCATCACCGGTGGCCTGCCCGCCCTCGACGCCCACGCCGACGACGTGTACCGGGCCGCCTACCCGCGCATGGAACGCAAGGTCACAGCGCACTACGACCGCTACCCGATGGACGTCGAACGGGTCCGGCGGATCGCCGAGCACCTCCTCGAGCACCAGGTGGTCCTGCCGAACGGCTACCGGCTCACCGTCGAGGCCTTCCAGTCCCTCGGCCTGATGCTGGGCATGAGCGACGGCAGTCACCGCCTCCACTTCCTCCTGGAGGACGCCTTCGTCCGCACCCCGGCCGGCGCCGAACTCTCCGACGCCTTCCAGGAACAGGCCCAGGCCCTGCTGTCGTACGCGAGCAACCCGCTCTACGCCCTCGTCCACGAGCCGCTCTACGGCCAGGACACCCGCCCCACCGCCTGGGCGGCCGAGCGGGTGCGCGCCGAGTTCCCGCAGTTCGACGCGGCCAAGGCGCTCACCGACGACGCCCCGGTGCTGTTCACCGGCGAGACGGTCCACCCCTGGGTGTTCGAGACCGACCCGTCCCTGCGCCCGCTGCGCGAGACCGCCGAACTGCTCGCCGCCCGCACCGACTGGCAGCCGCTGTACGATGCGGCCCGCCTCGCTGTCAACGAGGTCCCGGTCGCCGCCGCCGTGTACCACGACGACATGTACGTCGACTCCGGGCACTCGCTGCGGACCGCCCGGGCCGTGCGGGGCCTGCGTACCTGGGTCACCGACGAGTTCGAGCACGACGGACTGCGCACCGGCGCCCCGCGGGTCCTGGACCGGCTCCTCGCGCTCGCCCGCGACGAGGTGTGACGGGTCGTCACGTCCCGTGGTGACGGCCCGCAAAAAGGGTTGCGGGCAGGGCGTGTCCGCATAGTCTGCGGCCATGACCGAGCCGAAGATCACCCCGCTCGAGCCCATGCCCCGACGACTGGCGACGCGCCCTCGCCGTGGTCGCCCACCCGGACGACCTGGAGTACGGCTGCTCCGCGGCGATCGCCGCCTGGATGGACGAGGGCCGCGAGGTCACCTATGTCCTCACGACCCGTGGCGAGGCGGGCATGGACACCCTGGAGCCCGCCCGGTGCGGCCCACTGCGCGAGCGGGAGCAGCGGGCGAGCGCGGCCGTGGTGGGTGTCCCGGCCGTGGAGTTCCTCGACCACCGGGACGGGGTGATCGAGTACGGGCCCGCGCTGCGCCGGGACATCGCGGCCGCGATCCGCCGCCGTCGCCCCGAGCCGGTCATCACGCTGAACCACCGGGACACCTGGGGCGGCCTCTACTGGAACACCCCCGACCACCGGGCCGTCGGCCGCGCCACGCTCGACGCGGCGGGCGACGCCGGCAACCGCTGGATCTTCCCGGAGCTCACCGACCAGGGCCTGGAGCCCTGGAACGGCGTCCGCTGGGTCGCCGTCGCCGGGTCCCCCGCGGCCACGCACGCCGTCGACGCCTCGCCCGGCCTGGAACGGGCGATCCGCTCCCTCCTCGAACACCGCACCTACATCGAGGCGTTGACCGACGAGGACCCCGAGTCGTACGTCGGCGACTTCCTGACCGAACACACCGCCGCGCACGGTGAACGCTTCGGCGGGAAGCCGGCCGTCGCCTTCGAACTCTTCTCCCGGTAGGGCGCGCACATGACCGAGAACACGGAACTGCTGGCCCGCCGCTTCGAGGAGCACCGCGACCATCTGCGCGCGGTGGCCTACCGGATGCTCGGCTCGATCGCCGAGGCCGAGGACGCGGTCCAGGAGGCCTGGCTCAAGCTCGGACGCACCGACGCGGACGAGATCCGCAACCTCGGCGGCTGGCTGACCACGGTGGTCGGCCGGGTCTGCCTCGACATGCTGCGCTCCCGCACGGCGCGGCGCGAGCAGCCGATGGACGAGACGTTCGTCCCGGACCCGCTGATCAGGCCGCTGTCCGGCATCGACCCCGAACAGGAGGTGCTGGAGGCGGACGCCGTCGGACTCGCCCTGCTGATCGTCCTGGAGACGCTGGAGCCCGCCGAGCGGCTGGCGTTCGTCCTGCACGACATGTTCGCGGTGCCCTTCGACGACATCGCTCCGATCGTGGAACGCGGTTCGGCGGCGACACGTCAGCTGGCCAGCCGGGCCCGCCGCCGGGTACGGGGCGCCACCCCGTCGGCCGACCCGGACCTGGAAAGGCAGCGCCAGGTCCTCGACGCCTTCCTGGCCGCCTCCCGGGGCGGCGACTTCGAGGCGCTGCTCGCCCTGCTCCACCCGGACGTGGTGCTGCGCGTCGACTCGGGCAGGCTGGTGCGCGGAGCGGCGGCGTCCAAGGTGCTGCGCGGCGCCCGGGCGGTGGCCGAAGGGGCCTTCACCTTCCGGCAGTACTCGGTCTGGTCGCGCCTGGTGCTCGTCAACGGCACGGTCGGCGCGGTCACCGCGCCCGAGGGACGCCCGCTGTCGGTCATGGCGGTCACCGTCGCCGACGGCCAAATCACCGAGATGTACATCCTCGCCGACCCGGACCGGCTCGAACACCTGGACGTGCCCGCCGAGGAGGAGTGATCCACGTCCCACCCGGCGGCGCGATGTCACACTCGTCGCCGTCGGGCCCCTCTCAGACGGCAGGAGCAGGGGAGGGGAAGACATATGAAACTCGTCGTATTCGGGGCAACGAGGTGTTCGGCTATCTCGACACCGAGATCGCCGGCATGCTCGACCGCAGCCCCGCCTCGGTAGGCCAGCTCGCCCGCCGCCCCCGCTACCGCGCCCACCCCCGCGTCCGGCGGGAGGCGACCGAGCGTTTCGTCTCGGCCGCCCTCGGCGGCGACATCCACGCGCTCATGGAGATCCTCGCCCCGGACGTGACGGTCTGGATCGACGGCGGAGGCGTACGGCAGGCGGCAGGGCTGCGCCCGGTCCACGGCCGGGAGAACCTCGCCCCGATGATCGAACGGGAGATCCTGTGGCGGCTGATCACCGGCGAGCAGGGCGTGCTGGTCCGGCAGATCGGGCTCGCCGACAGCCGCCTGACCCAGATCGGCCGGGCAGTCCGCTTCATCCGTGACCACTTCACCGACCCGCTGCGGGTCGAGGACCTCGCCCGGCTCGCCGGGATGAGCGCATCCCCGTTCCACCGGCACTTCCGGGCGGTCACCGCGATGACCCCGATCCAGTGCCAGAAGCACATCCGCCTCCAGGAGGCCCGGCTGCGCCTGATGAGCAGCACGGAGGACGTGGCCGACATCGGCCACGCGGTCGGCTACGACAGCGCATCCCAGTTCAGCCGCGAGTACCGGCGCCGGTTCGGCCGGCCTCCGGGGGCGGACGCGGCCCGCCTGCGCACGGCCGACGGGGACGTCTTCCAACGCCTGGAGAGCGTCTGAGCCGCGGCCGCCCAGGTCAGTACGCTGGGCGGATGCGAGAACACATATCCGAACGGTCTCCGCTGCGAAGCCTGCGCGGGGACTGCGCCCGCTGCTTCGGCCTGTGCTGTGTCGCTCTGCCGTTCACCGCCTCCGCCGACTTCGCGGTCGGCAAGCCCGCCGGGAAGCCCTGCCGGAACCTCGGCGGCGACCACCGCTGCGGTATCCACACCGGCCTGCGGCAGCGGGGGTTCACCGGCTGCACGGTCTACGACTGCTTCGGGGCCGGTCAGCGGGTCTCCCAGGTCACCTTCGGCGGGCAGGACTGGCGGACCGGGACCGCGGAGCACGCCCGCCGGATGTTCGACGCGTTCCCGGTCGTACGGCAGCTGCACGAACTGCTCCGGTACCTCACCGAGGCGCTGGACCTGCCCGCCGCCCGCCCCGTCCACGGCGAGTTGAGGCAGCTGCTGGAGACCACCGAGGAACTCACCCTCGGCACGCCCGAGGAACTCGCCGCCCTGGACGTGGCCGCCCACCGGCAGCAGGTCAATGTGCTCTTGCTGCGCACCAGCGAGCTGGCTCGCGCGGGCGTGCGGAACCAGAAGAAGGACCGCCGGGGCGCGGACCTGATGGGCGCCCGGCTCAGGGGCGCCGACCTGCGCGGCGCGAGCCTGCGCGGGGCCTACCTGATCGCCGCCGACCTCACCGGCGCCGACCTGCGGGACACGGACCTGATCGGCGCCGACCTGCGCGACGCCGATCTCACCGGCGCGGACCTCACGGGCGCGTTCTTCCTGACCCAGCCGCAGCTCGACGCGGCCCGGGGCAGTGCCGGCACCCGGCTGCCGGTGTCAGTCACCCGCCCCGTGCACTGGACAGCCGCCGCCCTCTGACGCGGGGACGTCCGGCACGGTCACCGGCGCCGGGGCGGGACGGCGCCGCTCAAGGCGCAGCCGCAGCCCGTCCGGCATCAGCGTCAGCCGCTCGGTCACCCGCAGCCGGTAGCCGGGGTCGGCCTCCAGGTCGTAGCGGCGCAGCAGCAGGCCGAGCACCAGGGTGGCCTCGTGCAGGGCGAACTGGCGGCCGATGCAGGCCCGCGCACCCGTGCCGAACGGCTTGAAGGTGTGCGGGGCCCGGCCACGTGCCGCCTTCGCTTCGAAGCGGTCCGGATCGAAGCTCTCGGGGTCCGGGCCCCACACCTCGGGGTCCCGGTGCAGCATCGGGGTCAGGACCAGGGCCCAGCCACCCCGGCGCATCGGATGGTCCCCGGCGAGCACGGTGTCCTGGCGGGCCTCGCGGGCGAAGGCGGGGGCAGTGGGCCACAGGCGTAGCGACTCGTCGAGGACCCGGCGGACGTAACGGAGCTTGGCGACCTGGTCGTACCCAGGCACGGGCGTGTCGCCCCAGACACGGTCCACCTCGGCGGCGGCTCTGGCGGCGATCTCCGGGTGCAGGGCGAGATAGTGCAGGGCGAAGGAGAGCGCGCCCGAGGTGGTCTCGTGGCCGGCCACCAGGAAGGTGATCACCTGCCGCCGTACGTTCTCGGCGGACAGTCGCTCCCCGGTCTCCGGGTGGGCCGTCTCCAGCATCCGGTCGAGCAGATCGCCCTCCCCGCGGCCGGTCCTGCGGCGCTCGGCGACCAGGTCGTCGACCGTGCGGTCGAGGTGGTCGATGTCGGCCGCGTTGCGCCGCGCGGCCTGCCGCAGCAGCAGCGGGGCCAGCGGCGAGGGCACGCTGTTGAGGCGCTGGGCGTAGGTGAGCGTGCCGATCATCGCGGTCACGAAGGGGTGCGGCCGGTCCCGCTCGAACGAGCCGAAGTCATGGCCGAAGCCGGTGCGGGCGATCGTCTCCAGGGTCAGCTTGGTCATGTCGCCGGGTACGTCGACCCAGCGGCCGGCCGCCAGCTCCCGGTCCCAGTGGCCGGTCAGCCGGCCGGCCACCGACAGCATCATCGCGTGATAGCCCTCCATGGCCTCCCGGCTGAAACCCGGGGCCAGGACATCGTGCGCCAGCTGCCAGTTCGGCTCGTGGTTGTACGCCGTGAACAGCCCGTCCCCGGCGATCGGGCGCAGGTTGGCGACCCCCAGGCCCACATGCTTGGCGAACCGCGACTCGTCGGCCATGTCGGCGGCCAGTTCGGCGCCCCACACGAACACGAACTCGTTGCCGAACGCCCGCCGCCGGAAGATCGGGCCCAGCTGCCGGGCGAATCGCATCGAGTCCTGGAGCGGCTTGCGCCGGTCGACGCCCAGGACGTCGCCGAGGAAGGGCACCCGATGCGGCGGGTGTGGTATTCGGTGCAGCTCGGGCCAGCCCTGCTCGGCGCCCCGGAACCCCTTCGGCAGCGGGCCGTCGGCCCCCGTCGCCGTCTGCGTGGCCGTCTCCGCCATGACGCGATCTCCCTTGATGCTGCGGCAGGTTGAGCTAGTTGTACGTGGGTTCAATAGGCGTTTCAGTCTCATCCCGTTGTTGAACTCACGTCAAGTAAAGTGCGGGCATGGTCGCGAACCAGGGTGAGCGCAGCCGCCGCAGACTCAGCACCGCGGAACGCCGTGAGCAGCTCCTCTCGGTCGGGGCCAGGCTCTTCTCCGAGAGTCCGTACGACGACGTCTGGATCGAGCAGGTCGCCGAGATCGCCGGTGTCTCCCGGGGCCTGCTGTACCACTATTTTCCGACCAAGCGCGACTTCTTCGCGGCGGTGGTGGAGCGGGAGAGTGAGCGGATGCTGCGGATGACCGCGGCCGACCCCGGCGTACCCGCCCGGGAGCAGCTCACCGCCGGCCTCGACGTCTACCTCGACTACGTGCATACCCACGCGCACGGCTTCCGGGCATTCCATCGCGCCGAGGCCTCCGGCGACCAGGCCGTGCGCCGCGTCTACCGGCAGGCCCAGGCCGCCCAGGAGCGCCAGATCCTCGCCGCCCTCGCCGCCGACCCCGAGTTCGGCCCCGCCCTGGAACTACGCCCCGACACCCGGCTGGCGGTGCGCGGCTGGCTCGCCTTCACCACGCACGTCTGCCTGGAGTGGCTGCGTACCGAGGAGTTGACGCGGGAGCAGGTGCGGGACCTGTGCGCGCGGGCCCTGCTGGGCGTCATCTCCTGAGTGCTCCGGCGCGTTTCCCCACCCTGTTCTTCGCGTCCGTGACGCTCCGTGGTTGGCGTACTCCCCGATCTTCGCTAAGTTAGGTGAGGCTTACCTAAGGAGGTTCGGGATGGGTGAAGAACAGGCGGCCTGGGCGGCCGTCCCCGGCGCGGCCGAACAGGCCCGGTCACTGCTGGCCGCAGCGTGGTCGTGCATGGTGACCGCGGACGGGGGACGTGAGGAGTTCGTCGGCGCGCACGCCGTCGCCGACGACGGCCGGGTGCTGCTGCACGTGCCGGAGGACAGCGCCCTGCTCGCGGCCGCGATCTGCGCCCCGCGCGGCGAGCCGTCCGCGGTGCTGGAGTTCACCGACGTCGCACCCGTACCGGTGCGCAACCGGATCCGGGCCCGGCTGTGGATGGCCGGCTGGTTCGTGCCCTCCGACGAGCACCTCGTCTTCCAGCCCACCCGTGTGGTCCTGCGCCGGCCCACCGGCGCGGTCGTCGTCGACCTCGACGAGTTCGCCGCCGCGAACCCCGACCCGCTGGCCGGTGCAGAGGCCGGACTGCTGACCCACCTCGCCGACGCCCACCCGGACGCCGTCGAGCGGCTCACCAGGCTCGTCGAGCCCGAGAGCCTGCACGCCGCGACCCGCGTCCGGCCCCTCGCCGTCGACCGGCACGGACTGACCCTGCGCATCGAACGCACCCGCGCCCACGGCGACGTACGACTGGCCTTCCACGCGCCCGCCGACGACGTCGCCCGGCTCACCGAACGCATGCACGTCCTGCTGGCCCAGGCCGCCGCCTCCTGCCCGCGGACGCTACAGCGGCAGCGCGCAGACGGCGACGGGTGACGCGAACGGCTCACCCACGAGCCGGAGTTCACCGCTGCGCGCATCGACGGTGAAGACACTCACGGTGCCGGACCGCTGGTTGGACGCGAACAGCAGCCGGCCGTCCGGCGAGAACGCGATCTGCCGGGGGAAGTCCCCTTCCACCGGGACCGTGTCCAGCAGCCGCAGCCGGGCCCCGTCGGCCTCGACCGCGTACCGTGCGAGCGTGTTGTCGCCGCGGTTGGCGAGGTAGGCGTAGGCGCCGTCACCGGTGACCAGGATCTGGGCCGGGTAGTTGGTGGTGCCCGCCTTGCTGCCGGAGGACTGGGGTTCGCCGATCGAGAGGCGGCCGCCGGCCGGGTCGTAGCCGCACACCGCGATCGTGTCGTCCACCTCGTTGGCCAGGTACGCGTACCGGCCGCCGGGATGGAAGGTCAGATGGCGCGGGCCGGCCCCCGGCCTGGTGTGCGCCTGGGCGACCTCGGTGAGTGTGCCCTTCGTGAGGCCGAGGCGGTAGCTGTAGACCGTGTCGGTGCCCAGGTCGACGGCGAGGACATGGCCGCCGTCCGGACCGGTGATGAACTGGTGGGCGTGCGGGCCCTGTTGGCCGGGGCCGGGTGACGGGCTCGAGTGCGTGACCAGGTCCGTGCGCTCGCCGAGGGCGCCCGTGGCGTCGATCGGATGGACGGCCACACTGCCCGAGGTGTAGTTGGCGCTCAGCAGCCAGCGGCCGCTCGGGTGCACCGAGAGATGACAGGGGCCCGCCCCGCCCGTGCTCCGGCTGCCGAGGATCTTCCGGTCCGCCAGGCGTACGGCGGTCACCCCGCCGTCCGTACGCTCGTTCACCGCGTACAGCGTGCTGCCGTCCGGATGGACGGCAAGATACGACGGATCGGCGACGCCGGTGAGCGTGCCGGTGCCGGTGATCCGGCCGCTGTCGGGGGCGTAGGTGGCGAGACCGATGCCGGTGCCGCCGCCGTCCACGGAGGTGTAGGTGCCGAGGTAGAGAGGGCGCGGGCCGGCCGGCGACTTCGTCGGGGACTCGGTCGCCGGGCGCGGCGCCGGGTGCGTCTTCTCGGGCGGTGCCGCCGGTGCGGGGACCGCCACCACCGCCGCGGCGCCCGCCACCGCGCCGACGAACCGGCGCCTGCTCCAGCCGCCGCGCCGCGCTTCCGTACCACTGCCCATGCCCGCACCTCAGGTCGTCGGTCGCCTCGGTCGTCACAGCAACCTTGGCGCGCGCCCAGGGGCAAAGGCAAGACGGGCAACAGTCGTTGCACACCCTGCAACGACTGTCACCAGTCGCCGTCCTCCACCGGCTTGCCGGGCGGGTCCTTGAGGGGGATCACCTGCCCCTGGGACGGCGGGTGCCAGGGCTCCATGTCGTCGCCGAGCCAGTCGCCGACCGGTTTGACCGCCTCCAGGGCGTCCGTGGGGGCGAGATCCTGGGCGTCCTGGTCGTAGTAGTCGAACCAGGGCAGCCCGGCGCGGTTGTACGCCGCCCGGTCCACCGGGGACGGCGGGGGCGCCTCGCCTGTGATGCGGCGCCACTCCGGGGGCGTGACCAGGTGCACGAAGACCCGCCCGGCAGGGCTGTCGGCCCAGTCCCGCGGCGGCCGGTCGTCCTGGTAGACCTCCTGGTGCATCGAGCCGCCGACACCGAGGCCCATCCCCGCCGAGCGGGAGCGCGGGGCGGCGCCGGGCGCGGCGGGTGCCGCGGCCGTCATCGGCAGTGCCGCGCCGTAGCCGCCGAGCGATCCCGGCGCGCGCGTCCGCTTCCGCCGCCGCAGCCGCTCCTCACGCCGCCACTCGGCGAGGGGCCCCTCCTTGAGCGCGAAGGACTGGAGCTGCACTCCGCCCCACACCTCCTCGCCGGTGACCTGCCCCTCCACGGTGGCGCCGAGACCGAGCGGCACCGCCACGAACTGGCGGACCGTGCCCTTGCCCGAATTGATGCCGTCCAGCCAGGGCTGCCGGGGCAGCACCAGATAGTTCTGCGGATCCCGGGACAACCGCTCGCTCCACGGCTCGCCGGACACCGCGCACACCTTGCCGACACCGACCTGGAGGGCGGCCGGTTCCACCGTGCCCGCGAAGCTCAGCCACATCGCCTCGCGCAGATACACCGGCAGCATCACCCCGCCACGCGCCCGCCATGCGGCCGGAACCGTGTCCGGATAATCGCTCACCCGCCGGACCGGGAACTCGCCGAGCCCCGGCGGCAGCGGATGCGTCCCCGTTTCCGGCAGCCGCAGCGTGCGTACGAAGCGCACCGCCACTCCGCCGGGCAACCGCAGTGTGGTCCCGTCGATCCGTACCGCCGTGTCGGTCACAGGCGTGCCCCCTTCCCCGTCCTGGACTGAGAACGCTCCGCACCATCCGCCCGGTTCCGCTGCAGCCGCTCCGGTGCGCCGACCCGCTCCCGCAGCCAGGTCAGCCACGGCCGCTTGGCGCGCTGCTCGGCGGAGACGCGGTCCAGCTCCTCCAGCAGACGGCGGGTGCGGTGCTCGGTGTCCAGTTCGTCGAGGAGCCGGTTGACCTCGGTCAGGACGGCCCCCGGCAGCTGCCAGTTCCGGTCGTCGCGGCGGGCCTCGTCCCGGAGCAGCTCGGCGAGCTTGTCGCGGGTGCCGGTCGCGGTGTGCAGTTCGGCGGAGAGCCGCGCCTCGGCCGACTCGGCACTCTCGCTGATGCTGGTGGTCACCAGCACCGCGAAGCTCACCACGGCGTCGGCGATCTGGGACAGCAGCTGCTCCACTGCCGCCCCCGCGTCCGAGGCGAACAGCGGCTCGGGCTCGCGGACCTTGGCCAGGTCGGTGAAGGTGCGGGCCAGCACGCGGAGCACGACCGTGCAGATCTCCAGCGTGTCCAGACCGGTGCGCAGCACCACCCGGTGCAGCAGGCCCTCCTTGACCCGCGGATTGAGCCGCAGACTGTCCTCGGCCTGCCGCAGCGCCGCGTCCACCTCGACGATGGCGTGGTCGAGCCGGCGGGCCTCGTGCAGCCGCTCGGCCGCCTGCTGCCACGGCGTCAGCCCCGACGCCTCCTCGCCCATGCGCAGCATCAACTGCCGCAGCCGGCGGGCCAGGCCCTCGATCGACTCCCCGGCCTCGTCCACCCACACCGGGGGAGGGAGCAGCAGATTGCAGGCCATTCCGACGACCGCGCCGATCAGCGTCTCCACGATCCGCGCCCACGCCGTACTGCTGATGGTGGTGACCCCGAGCACCAGCATGGCGCTGATCGCCACCTCGGGCACGTACTCGTCCACGCGCACCAGACGCCCCACCGCCAGCGAGGCCACGATCAGCAGCGCCAGACTCCACCAGGTCAGTCCCACCAGCTGGCTGAACGCGATGGCGACCAGCACACCGGCCACCACCGAGTTGACCCGGCGGAAACCGTTGGTGAGGGTGGCGTACAGGGTCACCTGCACGACCAGGAGCGCGGTCAGCGGAGCGGTGAGCGGTGCTGGTTCCGGGCTCAGGCGGAGCGCGACGACGTAGGCGATCGTGGCCGCGGCGGCCGACCGCAGCGTCTGGACGACCACCGGGTCCCGATGGCGCCGCAGCAGTTGCGGCAGACCCTTGGCCCACTTCCGTACGTCTTGCATCCCTTGGCCTGTTCCCACTCACGTGTCACGTCGAACGTGTTTTCCGCGGATCACTCGCGCGCCGGTGGCCGGATGACCAGGGTGGACTACGGAGAGTTTCCGAAGACCGCGCCCCAGCGTCCGCAACCGAACACCAGGCCGACGCGTCTCCTGCTCCCGAGGTGCTGAACGGACAGGCGGGGCGGAAGGGTTGGGACGTTGAACTTCGGTGCGGTGCTGTGCACGGTGGTGGGCCTCGGACTTCTCGGGGTCGCGATGCGTGAGGGTGCGGTGGTACGGCGGCTGCGCCGGCACGGGCTGCACACCTGGGGGCTCGTCGTGGACAACGTGCGCACCAACGACAGCGACGGGCCCAAGTGGATCCCCGTCATCGCCTTCACGGACCGCTCCGGCTACCGGGTGGAGTTCTCGCCGCGGATGCACGGTTCCGGCATGGGCCTGGCCACGGGACGGCAGGTGGAGGTCGTCTATCTGGCGGCGTACCCGCAGGTCGCCCGGGTGCGCATGTGGCGGCACGTCGTGGGGCCACTGGTGTTCCTGGTGTTCGGCGGGGTGATCTTCCTGGGGGCCGGGGTGTTCATCGCCGTGACGAGCTGACCCCCGCGGCGAAACGGCCGCGACCGGGCCGGCCGTGATCGGCTAGGGTCGGCGGGCACCGGACGGGCGGGGACGGGGCCGCGGGGGAGGGGAGCCGATGGAACTCGCGGACATCGGGACGGCACGGGCCGCGGCGGCGCTGCGCCATGTGGCCGGGCTGTCCTCGGGCCCTGCCCTCGACCCCGGTCTGCGCATCACCCTGAACTTCCACCCCGACCGGCTGTCGGCCGGGCTGCCGATCCTGGAGGCGCTGGCCCGGGACGGCGCCTACCACTCACAGTTCGTCACCGGAACCAGCAACGGCGGGCTCACGGCGCACCCCGGCGGCGACCGTCGGCGCTGGGAGAGCCGGATCTTCGGCGGGATCTACGACGACGCCGACCCGGCCGAGCGACCGGTGTACGGGGCGCTGAACTTCCGCCGCCAAGTGGTCGGCGCGGCCCCCCGCTTCGGATCCTCGCACCTGCGGCTGACCGGCCCGGCACTCCACCGCGCGACCTTCTGCTACCCCGACAGCGCCGCCGAGCCGACGGACTTCGGGGTCGCCGCCGGAACGCACCTCCTCGCCCTGGCCGAGGCCGACGAGCAGGACGCCCTCAACGACTACATCGAGACACAGGTGCACGGCGGTGTACGGCTCGACCGGGACGTGGCAGCCCTCGTCCTGGACGCCTGCTACCAGGGCACGCCGGTGGAAGCGGCGGCCCGTCGGCTGCCCTGCGCGGTCGAATGGCACCCCGGCTACCGGCTCACCGTGTCCGACCTGCGTCGCCACGCCGACTACCGGGGCCCGCAGTACGCGGAACTCGGCGCCGTGATCGCCGAGAAGGGCGTCGTGGACCCGCGGATCATCGGCGACGCGGCCCGCACCGGCCGCCACGCGATCCAGGACCTCAAGATGGTCTGGCACACACTCGCCCGCTTCGGCGCTCCGGAAGGCGCGGGCACCGCCTGTCCGGACGGAGCGGACGGCCACACGCCGGGGGTCAGTACGCCCAGGGCATAGGCGCGGGCGACCAGTTCGGTGCGGTTGGCCGCGGCCCAGCGGGCCGACAGGCGGCGCGGATGGTAGGTGACGCCGTCCTTGGTGAGGCCCAGGTCGCGGGCGGCCCGGGCCGTGCCGGCGCCCCGGGCCAGCAGCGCGAGCACCCGCCCCTCGACCGGGGTGACCCTCGCCGGCTCCGCCTCGGGCGCCTCCCGCTCGCCGTCCACCCGTAACATCACCAGCAGCGACGGCGTCTCGCCCACGGCCTCGCTCACCGGGTCCGCCGTAAGCTCCCCGTACCGCTCGGCCCCGCCGCGCGGCCGCCACCGTACCGACACCTGGTAGCGCGAGCGATGCCGCAGCCGCAGCGCCTCGGCGATCCGCTCCACCTGCGCCTCCTCCTGCGGACGGAACAGCTCCAGCACATCCCGGCCGCGCAGCCGTCCCGGGGTCGTACCGCATTCGGCGGCCATCGCCGGATTGGCCAGCAGCACCAGCCCGTACACATCGCACACCGCGACCGGCACCGCAACCCGGTCGAAGAGCGTCAGGGCACGGTTGCGTCAGACCACACCGTCGAGCCGGTCCGTCGCCATGTCCACCTCCGCGCCTTTGCCCGCCATCCAAGGCGACCACGCAGGTCAGAGGCAACTTCACCGGCACGGCGCAAGAGCCGGCGGCCACTTTCGACTGCACGATCGTGTAGTGCGGCGGCGCCGTGCCGCATTTCCGGAGGGCCACGCTTGATCGGAGGAAGAATGGCTTGACTCCCTGGTGGCGGACGGCCGTTACGTGGAGGATGTATACGCGGCATCCTGATCGACGCCCTCGCCCGAAGCGCCACGCAAGGGGCGCTCCCCGTACTCGCACCTCCCTGCGGTACCCTTCACTCACAGCGTGAACTAAGGGTTGGGAAAATATCGCTTCCCACCGCCCGAAGGAGTATGTTGCAGGTCGGGCAGGGTTCGTGAAGGGAGCCACATGGCGGGGCGGAACGGGCGCACGGTACGCGACCTCAGGAGGGCCAACCGCACGGCCGTGCTCCAGCGGCTCTATTTCGACGGCCCCCTCAGCCGCTTCGAGCTGGGCCCGGCCACTGGCCTGAGCTCCGGCTCGGTGAGCAACGTGGTCGCCGACCTGGTCGCCGACGGCCTGGTCGAGGAGGCCGGCAGCGTCGACTCCGACGGCGGCCGCCCCCGCACCCTGCTGCGTGTCGCCCCGCACAGCGGTCAGATGATCGGCGTCGACGTCGGCGAGACCCGGGTCCGGGTCGAGCTGTTCGATCTGACCCTCACCGAACTCGCCCGTGTCGAGCGTCCGTTGGAGCAGCAGGGCTACGACGTCGAGGTGATCGTCGGCCACATCCGGGACGGCATCGCGGAGGTCCTCGCGACCGAGGGTGCCTCGCCCGAGCTGCTGCTCGGCGTCGGTGTCGGCGTCCCCGGCATCGTCGAGCACACCGCCGACCGCGGTGCCCTGGTGCACGGCCAGACCATCGGCTGGGACGCCGTTCCGCTGGAGAAGCTGCTCCGCACCGGCTGCCAACTCCAGGATTCCGTACGGTACTTCATCGACAACGGCGCCAAGACCCTGGGCCAGGCCGAGATGTGGTTCGGCGCCGGGCGCGGCGCGGACAACGCCGTCGTGGTGCTGTTCGGCTCCGGCGTCGGCGCCTGCCTGGTCACCGCCGAGGTGGAGCACGGCCGGGCCGTCGAGTGGGGCCACCTGACGGTACGGGTGCGGGGCCGCCGCTGCCGCTGCGGTGCGCTCGGCTGTCTGGAGGCGTACGCCGGCGCCGAGTCGCTCCTTGCCCGCTGGCGGGAGGAGGGCGGCCGTCCGGCCGAGGGCACCGACGAGGAGACCGCGCTCACCGCGATGCTCGCCGCCGCCTACCCGCCGGAGGGCACCGAGCCCGACCCGGTCGCCCTCGCCGTCCTGGAGGAGACCGCCGAGTACCTGGGCGCGGGCCTCTCCGACCTGATCAACCTCTTCCAGCCCGAGCGGATCCTGATCGGCGGCTGGGCCGGCCTCCAGCTCGGCGCCCGCTTCCTGCCCGCCGTACGCCGGTACGCGACCATGTACGCGCTGCGCCACCCCGCCGAGCGGGTCACCATCGACCTCGGCCGGCTCGGCCCGGACGCGGTCACCGTCGGTGCCGCGATCCTGCCCCTCGCCGACTTCTTCGGACGCGGCGGCCGGCGCGCGGAACCGGCCACCGAGGACCGCCTGCCCGCCTGGCGCACGGCGCTGGAGGAGCGGGCCCCGCGCTGAGCCCGCCCCGGCTCGCACTCGCGTTCGACGACTCCCCGGCGGCCTCCCGCGTTGGCTCGGCGCCGAGCCCCGTCATGGCGCATCCCGCGTTTCACGATCTCCCTTCGAGGTACTCGCGGGAGCCTCGGAACGACGCGAGGGAGTACGCCGTGGGTGAGAAGGCCGTGGGTGGGAAAGCCGTGGGAGACAAGCAGGGCGACAGGCCGGTGCCGCGGGACATGCCCGACCAGCAGGCCGGGCAGGGCAAGGACCAGTGGGACGCGGCAGAAGACCGGACCGACGAGGGCCCCGACGCCGGCGTCCCCGACACCGACGAGGCCGGGACGGGCCCCCGGGGTGCACCGCGCTCGGGCTCGGTGCACCCTGAGAATCCACTGCCGGACGAGCCGTCGGCCTGAGCCTGGGAAGGGACGGCAGCCATGACCCTCGCAGACCGGTTCCGCTCCTGGCCCGTCTACCGCCAGCTCACCGGCCCCGACCGCACCGGCCGGGGCGCGGCCGCCAAGTCGTCGTACACCGGGAACCTGCGCCCCCGCACCGAGGACGCCGAGCGCGTGGTGCAGTCGGTGTGCCCGTACTGCGCGGTCGGCTGCGGCCAGCAGGTCTACGTCCGGGACGAGAAGGTCGTCCAGATCGAGGGCGACCCCGCCTCCCCGGTGAGCCGCGGCCGGCTCTGTCCCAAGGGCTCGGCCACCCTCCAGCTCACCACCGGGCCCGCGCGGGAACACCAGGTCCTCTACCGGCGGCCGCACGGCACCGACTGGGAGCCCCTCGACCTGGACACGGCGATGGACATGGTCGCCGAACGCGTGATCCGCACCCGGCGCGAGACCTGGGAGTGGGAGCACGACGGCATGCGCACCGCCCGCACCATGGGCATCGCCAGCCTCGGCGGCGCGACCCTCGACAACGAGGAGAACTACCTCATCAAGAAGCTGCTGACCGGCCTCGGCGTGGTCCAGGTGGAGAACCAGGCCCGGGTCTGCCACAGCTCCACCGTCGCCGGCCTCGGCACCTCCTTCGGGCGCGGTGGCGCCACCACCTTCATGCAGGACCTCCAGCACTCGGACTGCATCGTCATCGAGGGCTCCAACTTCGCCGAGTGCCACCCGGTCGGCTTCCAGTGGGTGATGGAGGCCAAGCTGCGCGGCGCCACGATCATCGACGTCGACCCGCGCTTCAACCGCACCAGCGCCCTCTCCGACCTGTACGTACCGATCCGCGCGGGCACCGACATCGCCTTCCTCGGCGGGATCATCAACCACGTCCTGACCGAGGAGAAGGACTTCCGCGAGTACGTCCTGAAGTACACCAACGCGGCCACCCTGGTCAGCGAGGACTTCCAGGACACCGAGGACCTCGACGGCGTCTTCTCCGGCCTCGACGAGGAGAAGGCCCACTACGACCCCCGCAGCTGGCAGTACGAGGGCGTGGAAGTCCAGCAGCCCACCGGCGAGGCCGACGAACAGTACGAGGAGCGCACCCGCAAGGCGGCGGGCGCCGAGGCGCACGGCTCCGGCGGCGCCCGGACCGGACACCGTGCCCCCGCCGACGAGACCCTCCAGCACCCGCGCTGCGTCTACCAGATCCTCAAACGGCACTACGCCCGCTACACCCCCGAGATGGTCGAGAACGTCTGCGGCATCCCGCGGGAGACCTTCCGGAAGGTCTGCGACGCGCTGACGGCCAACTCCGGTCCCGACCGCACCAGCGCCTTCGCCTACGCCGTGGGCTGGACCCAGCACTCCACCGGCAGCCAGTTCATCCGCGCCGCGAGCGTCCTCCAGCTGCTGCTCGGCAACATCGGCCGCCCCGGCGGCGGCATCCAGGCCCTGCGCGGCCACGCCTCCATCCAGGGCTCCAGCGACATCCCGACCCTGTTCAACCTGCTGCCCGGCTACATCCCGATGCCGCACGCCCACGCCGACATGAACCTTGACAACTTCATCGAGGCGAGCCGCACGGTGAAGGGCTTCTGGTCGAACATGCGGTCCTACGTCGTCAGCCTCCTCAAGGCGTACTACGGCGACGCGGCCACCGCCGACAACGACTTCTGCTTCGACCACCTGCCGAGGCTGACCGGCTCGCACTCCACCTACGACACGGTCATGGCCCAGCTCGACGGCGACTGCAAGGGCTACTTCCTGCTCGGCGAGAACCCCGCCGTCGGCTCCGCCAACACCCGCCTCCAGCGCCTCGGCATGGCCAACCTCGAGTGGCTGGTGGTCCGGGACTTCTCCCTGATCGAGTCGGCGACCTGGTGGCGGGACGGCCCCGAGATCGAGACCGGCGAACTGCGCACCGAGGACATCGGCACCGAGGTGTTCTTCTTCCCGGCCGCCGCCCACACCGAGAAGTCCGGCTCCTTCACCAACACCAACCGCTGGGTGCAGTGGCACCACGCCGCCGTCGAACCCGAGGGCGACGCGCGCAGCGACCTGTGGTTCATGTACCACCTGGGCCGCCGCATCCGGGAGAAGCTGGCCGGCTCCACCGACCCCATGGACCGACCGATCCTGGATCTGGCCTGGGACTATCCGGTCAGCGGCGAACTCGAGGAGCCGGTCGCCGACGCCGTGCTCGCCGAGATCAGCGGCCACGGACCCGACGGCGGCCCGCTGAGCGCCTACACCGAACTCAAGGAGGACGGCTCCACCCGCTGCGGCTGCTGGATCTACTGCGGCGTCTACGCGGACGGCGTCAACCAGGCCGCCCGCAAGAAGCCCGAGTGGGAGCAGGACTGGGTGGCCGCCGAGTGGGCCTGGGCCTGGCCCGCCAACCGTCGCATCCTCTACAACCGTGCCTCCGCCGCCCCCGACGGCACCCCGTGGAGCGAGCGCAAGAAGTACCTCTGGTGGGACCCGGATGAGGGGAAGTGGACCGGCCGGGACGTCCCGGACTTCGTGCCCGACCGCGCCCCCGACTACGAACCCGACGAGGACGCCGAGGGCGTGGCCGCGCTGCGTGGCGACGATCCATTCATCATGCAGGCCGACGGCAAGGGCTGGCTCTACACCCCGGCCGGTCTGGAGGACGGACCGCTGCCCACCCACTACGAACCCCAGGACTGATTCCGTTGGCGAAGTCGCTGAGTGTGGTTGTGGGACATTCGTGACGCTCGCCCACCAGGGGTGGGTGGGGCCTGTGTTGGGGGCGGACTGT
>NZ_JBEOTA010000041.1:0-58902 GCF_040303265.1 Streptomyces sp. NPDC096040 | reverse complement strand
CTGCACTGCGTCCGCCCCGCCCGAACCGGGATGTCCCCTCCAAGGACGGGCCAGCACGGCACTCCGGACGAAACGCGATCATGCAACGGCCCCTGCCTGGCGGGGCTGAAGAAGGCCTTCGACTCGGGCAAGGTCGTCACCGTCTCCACTCCGGACGACGAGAACCTGGACAAGGACCACCCCAAGGAGTGGGGCAACACCTACTGCACCGACCACGCCTACTACGTGCGTGGCTTCACCGCCGACGGCAAGGTCATCCTCGGCAACCCCTGGGGCGTGTCGGGATATCCGCCGATCACGGTGTCGCAGGAGCAGTTCGACAAGTACTTCGGGGGAGCCGAGGCGTTCGATGCTCCCTGATGCCCGACAGAAGCCCCCGCAGGCCCCACAGGCCCCACAGGCCCCACAGGTGAGTGATGTGTCCGAGCGCCCGCAGATGAAGTACCCCTTCGAGATCGACGGCCGCTGGGTGCTCCGCCACCACATTCCGTACGACGTCCGGTACGACGGCCGGGCCCACCACATCGTGGCGGCAGTCTTCGGTGAACCGTCGGTGCACGGCCGGATCCGGGTCAGCCGCGAAGGGCAGTCCGTCGCCGAGTACGACGGGCTGGCCCCCGGCGACATCGTGGAGATCACCGGCGACGCCTGGCGCGTCACGGAGGTCGAGTACCGCACCCACATCGCGCTGGAGCGCGTGACCGACGGCAACGAGGAGGAGACCGGTGCTCAGGCCGGCGAGTAAGTACGGCATCGCGGGCGCGGTCACGGCCCTGCTGGCCCTGACCGGCTGCGGATCGTCGTCCGACGGGACAGGCGGAACGGGCGGGACCGGCGGTGGCGGCCCGACGACCGCCGCGCCCGCGACCACGCAGGCCGCGGCGAAGGACAAGGGCCCCCTGTGCGTGGGCAAGGCCGCGGCGGACGGACTGCACGTGCTGCGCGGCGGCGGGTTCCGGCTGCCGGAAGGCGGGGGTGTCCAGTACGACTCCGCGACCGCCGACGGTACGACCCGCACCGCGACCCTGCGCGAGGGCGCGAGCTACGCGGACGGCCAGAAGCAGCAGAACGTCAGGGCCGGGCAGCGGATCACCTTCTCCGGTCACGCCTACACGGTCAGCCAGATCTGCTCCTACCGCGTGGTCCTCGAACCTCGGGACGCGAAGGACAAGACCGCCCTGGCCGCGGCCCCGAAGTCCCTCGAATCGAAGGGCGGAGAGGCGGACAGCGGTCTGTGCTTCTCCACCAACTCGTCCGTGCTGGCCGCGGCGGCGAAGGGGTTCCCGGCACGCGGGAGCACGCTGTCCCTGCTCCGCAACGGTGGTGTGAAGACTTTCCCGACCGGCCTGTCGATCACCGTCTCCTACATCGACGCCAAGACCGGGACCGCCGGAGTCGGCGCGAACTGCGCCGCGATCCCGGTGGCCGTGTACAGGGACGTCCGGGTCGGTGACACGGTCGAGTTCGCGGGTGTGCTGTTCAAGGTGTCGGGGCTGGCTGAAGACGTCGTGCGGCTGACTCGGACGAGCGCGTAGTCGACGACCCCGAGGAGGCCGACGGCGCACGCCACTACCGTGTCCGCGACGGACAGGGCCAGGACGTCGGCACGGTCCGCCGTATCCCGCCGCTCAAGCACGCTCTCAAGCCAACATGGCGCATCGAACAGCCCGGTCGCCCCGAGATCGTGAGCAGCGCCGAGTGGGCCAAGGACGGGGCCACCGAGATGGTCCAGAAGGGCGCGGGGAAGTTTCTGCTGCGCGCCGTGCAGGCCGTGGCGGACATGGGGGCGGAGGGCGGTGACCAGCCCGCCAAGTCAGGCGCCCTGGAGTGGAAGGCCGACGACGAGCTGGTGCTGACGTCCGACGTGGATCGCCGGTTCCTGGTCCGGGCGGCCTGGCTCAACCGTCGGCTGGTGTTCTCGTGCGGACTGCTGCGGGCCGGACGTTGACCGACGGCCGCCTCTCGCCCTCGCCCAAGGAATCGTAAACTCGCCTGGGTAGAGTCATGCTGTCCGATGCGAAGCGTGGCCATGGAGGCGGAAGTGGCGTTCGGCAGGAACAACAAGGCGAAGGCAGCGGAGGAAGGGCCGGTGGAGCCTGTCTCCTGGGAGAACGTGTCCAGGTTCGTGGTCGGATCCGTCGAGCGTCCCAAGTCCTCCAAGCGGCCACGGTCGGTATGGGGAAAGCCAGCCGTGCGCGTGCCGAAAGGCAACAAGGACAATCCGGTTCTCGCCCCTTGCGCATTCCTCGGTTCGTCGTCCGTCGAGGGACTTCCGTCACGTCCGGAGCTCACACTCTACGAGGATGCCGAGGCCCGGCGCCTTCTGTGCTACGTCGAGGAGCCCAAGGAGGTGGACGGAGAGCGTCATCACGTCGTACGTGATGCACAGGGCCAGATCGTCGGAACCGTTCGCCGCGTACCGCCCAAGCGCCCGTTCAAGCACACCTGGCGCATCGACCAGCCTGGTCAGCCGGAAATCGTCGGGCGCAACGAGTGGGTGAGCGGAAGCGCCGGACAGGTGGCCGCGCGCGTGGCCATCCGGGCCACCTTCGAAGCGGTGGACGGCCTGTTCTTCGCGGGCACAGACGACAAAGCGGGCAGCAAGGCACGGTCGCTGGAGTGGCGAGCCGGAGACAAGGTCGTCATGACCTCTGAGGGCAGCGCGCAGGTCCAGATCCAGGCGAACTGGCTCGACCGGCGGCTGGCGTTCGCCTTCGCCCTGGTGGGAGACAAGTAACAGTCCTGTGGACCAGTTGCGCTGAGCTCACTCGTTCCTCAATACCGGGTAAAGCGCGTGCGTAGGATGATATTCCTGCGTCGAGCCAGATCAGCCATGGATGTCGAAGCGGCGGTACATGCAGGGTTCGCACTTTTGAGGGGGCAAGAGCGTGAGGACCGTAAATCCGGATGATCTGGAGCAGCTCGGCAAGCTTCTTGACGGGCGGGGCGGCGTCCAGGACAAGCTCGACGAGGCCTTCACCAGAGCCTCACGTCTGGGTGTGTCCAGCAAGGTGACCGCCCTCAAGCCGCTGCGGAGCTGGGTGACGGACACTGGCCCGGATCTGCGAAAGCGTGCGACGATCGCCCGGCTGGAGAGCGGGGATCCGGAAGCCGGCGTGCTCTGGGCCGGCTTCAGCGCCAAGGACATCGACAAGTACCTCAAGGACCACAAAGGCGAGGGGCTGTCCCCGGACGAGATCCTCCTGGCCAACTCCGTGGCCGCCAGCGACGATCCGGACGCCGATGTCTTCAAGCGGAAGTCCAACGAGTCCCTGAACGACTGGATCTCGCGGATCAAGACACACGCCCTGGAACAGATTCCGGGACTCAAGCCGCACGCCGCCACGATCATGAGCGTGATCGACTTGTACGGCGACTGGAAGTCGGTCAACGGGACCACGGCCACCGTCACCATTCAGGGGGCGGCCCTGACCAAGGTCCTGGTCGGTAACTCGTTCAAGAAGGGCCTGCTTCGAACCTGGAAGACCCGAATTGGAGTCACCCTCCGAGGGTCGGACAACGACCTGCTGCGCTGGTCGGGCACGAAAATCATCAAGTACACGCCGAAGATCCGCTCCCTCGGCGCTCCGGGCAGCTGGTTCCCGAGCAAACTGAGTCAGTGGGCCCAGACGGTCCCGGGCACCAAGAGCAAGGTCGCCGAGTGGACGGGCAAGGGTTACGACGCCATCCGTGGCCTGACGTTCATGAAGTCGCCGATCTGGAAGGGCGTTTCGGCCAACAAGGCCATCAACTTCATCGTCGGTTCGGACTCGCTCGCGGCTCGGTACGGGGGGCTCACCCACTCGGGACAGGCGGTCACACGCGCCGGCAACGCGAACCTCTTCGAAGTTTCGGGAAACATCTACTCAAAGGCCCGCGGTCTCGGATTCAGCCGTACCGCTTCACTGGGGAAGGGGCTGGCCGGCGCGGGCAAGGTGGCCGGCGTCCTGCGCGGAGCGGGCATCGCCGGAAGCGCGGCCGCAACGGTCTTCAGCACCGCGAACGTCGTCGCACAGGGCAACCCCGTCAAGGCCTTCCAGCGTAACGGCGCCGCCTACGTCGGTGACGTTGCCGAGGCCGGCTTCAACGCCTCCATGACGGCGGCGATGATCGCTCCCAACCCGGTTACCATCGGCCTCGCCGTCGGTTTCGGAGCTGTCTATGTCGGTGCCAAGGTGGTCGAGCACTGGGACGACATCAAGAAGGGCGCGGGCGAGGCGAAGAAGTGGGTCGGCGACAAGGTCCACGACCTGGGGAAGAGCATCGCCAAATCCAAGGCGAACCCAATGAACTGGTTCTGAACCAGTCGACGCCCTAGCTCCGAGGACGCCGCAGTCTCCCGTACAGCACGAACGCCTCCATCACGGCGAGGAGTCCAGCACACGTCCGGATCAGCCAAGGTGCAACGCCGTTGACCTCACCGCTCAGCCGGGGATCCAGCCAGCCCTCCGGGTCGACGACGAGCGTCGCGCGGCGGCCCGGCTTGAGGTCGTCGTCACAGCCGGTGGTGTCGTCCACCTCGTAGGAGCTGTGCTTGGGGGTGTCGGTGAGCACTACCCGGCAGGTGCGGCCGTCGCCATGCTTGCTGTAGTACGTCCCAGTGTCGGCGATCACGGCAGCGTGCCGGACGCCGCGCTGGTCGATGGCGTAGTCGTTCATGGCGGGCCCGACAAAGAGCATGAAGGCGAACCCGGACACCGCCATCCCCAACCCGGGCCCCACACCGCACATGGACCAGGCCAGGACCAGCACCAGCAGCGCCAGCACCGCGCCGAGCAGCATCACCAGCGTCCCCTGGTGCTGAGCGAGCCATGCGCAGCCGGTCAGGGCCAGCGGCGTGACGACAACGGTCCCCACCGTGCCGGGCCAGCGGCGCGCCCGCCGCGGCGGCACAGCCGTCTCCGTGGGAGTGGGAACGGCCGTTCCGTAAGCGTCGTACATCGGGGCGGTCATCGAGCCGTCCTTCCTTCCCACACCCGGCTCACCACGTTCCCTCGTCCCGCTGTCGGCCGAAGAGAAAGTTCATCGGGATGGCGAGCAGGGCTCCGCCAGTGGTGAGAACCGTTTTGTCGACCTCTTCCAGAACGAGGGCGATGGCCAGGTCCGTGGCGGTGACGTCGCCCTCCGCCTTGCCCTGGCGGGTCCCTCCGACGCCGCGGATGTAGCGGCCCCTGCCCATGGTGACCTTCGCGCCATCGCGCTCCAGGTGAGCCGCTCCCCCCGCCGAGGTGTATCGGTAGCGGCAGCCTTGATGGTGTATCTCCAGCCAGCGGGATCCCTTGCGAATCCCGGCGACCTTCAGGTCCATGTCCACCGCGACGTCGCCGATCTTCAGCATGCCGCCATCGAGAGAGGGCAGGTTCCCCACTCCCCCGCGGAACACAGCTGCCGGGAATTCGGCCCCGGAGAGGATGACTTGACGCAAAGGCTCCGCTCCCGACCCGTCCTGCGGCCGGAACACCCGCACTGCGCCGAATGGACCGACGACTCCCGCGTACCCACGGCGCACAGGTCCGTCGAGCTCAGGCTCGACCTCGAATTCAAAGCTCGCCACGAAATTTCCTCTAGAACCAGTTCATCGGATTCGCCTTCGATTTGGCGATGCTCTTGCCGAGGTCGCCGGCGTTGTCGTCGACCCACTTCGTCGCCTCGCCCGCGCCCTTCTTGATGCCGTCCCAGTGCTGGACCACCTTGGCACCGGCGTATACGGCACCGGTCACCGCGACCGCCCCGATGGTGTACGGGTTGGGGGCGGCGGTAGCGATCGTCAGCGAGGCGTTGAAGCCGACCTCGGCGACGTCAGCCACATAACCCGCGCCCTTCTTCTTGTAGGCAGTCCTCGGGTCACCCTGGGCAATGACGTTGGCAAGGCTGTACCCCGTCGATATGACGCCACCGATCACGCCGACACCACGTAGCAGTCCGCCGGCCTTCCCTGCGAACCTGATTCCTCTGCCCAGCGCGGCGAGCCGCCCCACCCCGAAGAGACGTTCGTCCGCGTACGCGTTCCGCGCAACCTTCCACAGGCTGGCCTGACCGGCACGTCCCGGAATCTGCCCGGCGTGTGTCAGGCCGCCGTACATCTTTGCGATCTTGTCCGCGCCGACGAGCCCGTCGATCAGCCCATTGCCGCTCAACCCGAACGCGATTCTCGCGTTCATGAGGCGACTCGCGCGTACGGTGTCGTACGCGTCGCCGACTCTGGCCAGGATGGAGGTGTTCAGAAGGGGTACCCGGCTCGCGTCCTGGTAAATGGCGTTCCCGGAAGCCAGCCCGGCCAGCCTGCTGGGCAGCCATGTACCCGGGGCCGACAGGGACTTGACGGGAGGATTCCACGCGTCGAGCCTGGCTGCCCACTCGGCGACCTTCTCGGGCGCCCAGGCGTACCGGCCATGGAACCGTTGCAGGGCCCCGACGAACTGGCCCTTGTACGTCCGCAGGGCGCCTTGCGTCACGGAGTTTCCCACCAGGACCTTGGCGAGGTTCACACCGTGGAAGACAGCGGTTCCGCCCTGACCGATGGTCGACGTGACGTCACCGACGTCACCCAGGATGTCGGTGATCTCCGTCTCGTACGGCTTGAGCGCGGGTACCGCTGTCGCGATGCCGTGCGCCCTCAGGCGGTCCACCCAGTCGTCCAGGGATTCCCCTCGGCGACGGCGTAACGCCTCCGCGCCCGGATCTCCACTGACGGCGATCGCATTGACGAGGAGCAGCACGTCCGGGGCCTTGAAGTAGACGGCCGCCTCGGCGATGCCCTTGGCGTCGAAGCCTGCCCAGCGCAGGCCGGCTTCGGAGTCGCCGTCCTCCAGGCGTGCGACGGCGGCGCGCCTGCGGAGGTCGAGGGCGGTGTCGGAGACCCAGCCGCGCAGCGGTTTGAGCGCGCTCAGCTTGGCGCTGACTCCCAGGCGGGAGGCCCTCGTGAAGGCCTCGTCGGTCTTGTCCCTCACCCCTCCCCTGCCGTCGAGCAGCTTGGCGAGCTGGTCCAAGTCGTCCGGATTGACGTTCCTCATGTCCGGTCCGAGAGCGGGGCCGCCCCCTCACTCCCCCTCGGTCAGCAGTTCTTCCTGGTCCGGCAGCAGGTCTGTGATCTTTTCCCAGACCTCGGCGGAGTTGGACTTCAGCAGGACGAGGGGGCTGTCCGGTCCCACCTGGCCCGGCATGATCGGCTCCTCGGGCTGTTCGCGGATCCAGTAGCCGAGCGGGCCGCAGTCCCAGACGGCGAGGGCGCGGATCATGGCGGACGTCTGGCCGTCGTGCCTGCCGTCCCAGGCGGTGGTGATGCGCCATGTGGCGTTCAGAGAGACGACCAGGTCCAGGAACTGACTCAGGGCCAATTCCTTGAGGTCGGTGTCCGCCTCGACGAGCGCTTTGCGTACGAGCTCGCGCGTCGCGTCGTCGTCGGCGCCGGGCTCCTCCAGGGCGACGAACGCGGCGTCGAGGGCCGCCAGCTTCGTCTCGATACGGACTTCGGGCGCGCCTTCCTCGGGCCTCTCCCCACGGTGCAGGTTGACCTTGCGGGCCAGTTCCCACACCAAGGTGTTGGGCTCGATGGAGACGTACTCGGACTCCTCCTCGCCTGGCCACCCATCGTGCGCGATCACCGCTTCCTGGCCCACGACCACGCCGTGGTTGACCGGGCCGTGCTCGCCGGTGACCTCCACCTGGATCATCACCATGGGGTCGGCCAGCGCACCGAGCAGGTCACGCAGCAGCGGAGCCAGTTCGCCCTCCTCACCGACCAGACCGATCTGCTGGAGCTCGACCAGCGATTCCCACAGCTCGTCGGGAGGCGTCTCGCCGTCCAGGAGGTGAGCGAACACGGCGATGTGGCGGTCGGCCAGGCGGAAGCGCGCGCGGGAGCTGTCGTACGAAGGCACTGGTGGTAGTTCCTCTCGCGAAGCGGCGTCGGTGCCGGCTCACTTCTTCTGGTTCTGCAGGTCCTTGGCACCTTTGGCGCACTGGTTCGCCTCGTCGCGCAATGACTGGGCGACCGTGCCGCACGTCCTCTGCCAGCTCTTCAGCTTGCCGCGTACGTCATTCGCGTTCGGGCCCGACCAGGTCTTCATGCCGACGCTGCTGTGCTTCTTCGCGGCGTCAAGTAGCGAGTCGATGTGGTCGGCCAACGACCGCAACTGGCTGGCGCGCTGGTTTAGTTCCTGAATGTCAGGATTTGCCATAGCAGCCTCCCCCGCTGTATCGACGGCCTCAGCATACCGATGCCTGGTTACGCCCTGCCCTGCCCCCGACCCCGACGAACACGACTTGTTCACCGGAAGATCCCATCTTCGGCAGCTCTGGACGGGAACTACGGACGGTGCGGTAGCGTCCACTGTTGCAAACGGACAGTCCGGTTGCCGCTTAACCCACGGGGAGGATTGCCATGGATCGCGGTGCAGATCTCCAGCAACTCCGGGAGCTTTCCAAGCTCTTCGCTCACAAGGCCCACGACCTCCAGGCCCTGATCAAGGACCTGGACGCGCGGACGGGCAACAGCGAGGGCTTCTGGAAGGGCCCGAAGGCCGACCGTTTCCGTCACGACTGGCACGACGTCAAGCCGACGTTCTCGAAGTGGGTCGACACGCTGAACGAGGCCAGCAAGTCGGCCAACACGAGCGCCGACAACATCGAGCGCGCCACCTGATTCCGGGCGATCCGCGCGGATGACGCTGCCCGCCGGGGCGCCGGCCGAGGACCCGTAGGTCTCCGGCGGGCGCCCCGGCGGCGTGTTCAGACCCCGTGGTGGTACATCCGTGCCTCGGCCGCGGAGACCTTGTCGGGCTCGTTCCTGATGGCCGCGTCGATCACGGGCAGCAACTTGTCCACCTGATCGCCCAGTTTCCTGTTGCGGCCTTCCAACTCCCGGTGCCAGGCCCGGGCGTTCTTGCCGACCCAGACCTTGTCGCCGCCGATGTCCTCGGTCGGACGCTTGAGCGCGTTCCGGAAGGTGTCCACCTCCTTGGCGAGGTCGCCGCGAAGCTTGACCAGGTCCGCCTTTCTCGGATTGGGGACCTTCGGCTCGGAATCGCTCACAGGTGTCCCTTCTCGGTCTTCGGATTGCCGGTCGCCGTGGCCGCGTTCCGCCCGGCCAGAAGCCTGTGCCGCAGTACGGTCAGGAAGATCGCCCCGGCCAGGAAGAACGGGGACAGCACCAGGCACACGAGCATCGGCAGTGTCATGGCCGGCGGGTGCTTCACCCACGCTGTCGTCAGCACTCGGGTGGGGTCGTGCGGGTCGTACGTCACCGATACGGAGCTTCCCGCCGTCAGCCCGTCGGGGCGCTTGCCGCCCCAGTCGCTGAGCTCGGTGTCGACCTCGCGCTTCCCGGCGTCGAAACGGAGCCTGATGTTCCCCGGGCTGCCGAACTTGTCCCTCGGTGACGACGTGACCTCCGCCCAGGTGGCGACTCCCCGTGAGCGCAGGTCACTGACAAGCGTGTGTGACGGGAGGAAGAACACGAGGAAACCGCCGAAAACCAAGACAGATAGCACGATCAGTGTCGCGATCAGTCGCCGCTGCGGCACCGGTCGCCGTGCGTCGGCGGCCTTCCTGCGTGTCTCGTCCAGACGCGCCTTCTGCTCGGCGGCCTTCGGAGGCGGGGTCCAGTCGCCCTGCGCCCGCTTCGTCCTTCTCTTCTTCGCCATGAGTTCCGGTTTCCGTGATCAGAGTCCGAGCCAGCCGCCGACCGTCTTGGCGGCGCTGCCCAGACCCTTGCCGACATCCTTGACCGCGTTGGTGACGGCGTGAACGGCCTTCTTTCCGGTGTCGGTGTTGAGGGCGTAGTAGGCAGCGTAACCAAGCCCGGCACCCACCAGGATTCCCGCTCCCACGGCCCAGCCGACCGGGCCGCCAGCCGCGGCGGTGATCAGGGCCTCGGTGGCCCAGGTGGCGCCCATCCCGACGCCCATGGACGCGACGTTCGAGGTGACGGCCACGTCCGTGTCGGAGTGGTTCACCTTGATGTCGTAGGCGATACCGCCGATGGTCAGCAGGGTGCCGACCAGTGGCAGCCGGTCGCCCGTCTTGAACACCTTGCCGAGCCATCCGGCGTCGCTCGCCGACCCCCGGACGAAGGGGGCCTTGTCGACGAGCCAGCGGCCCGAGTCGCCGACCGTCGTCTCCATGAAGCGGGAGATCGAGCCCAGGCCGTACTTGCCGTAGATCTGCTCGGCTTCGCGGGAGGCGGCCTTGGACGCCTTCGCGGCGGCGCGGGTCTCCTTCCGGAACTGGGCCCGCTCCTGGGGTGTCATGGCGTTGATGCGCTTCTCGTAGGCGGCCTTGGCCTCCTGGGAGAACTTGTCCGCCTCCTCACAGAGTTGCCCGGACAGATGCGACTGGAATCCGATGACGCTCGCCACTAGTCCGGCGTGGACGGTCCACGTGGCCTTGGGGTCCCCCAGGTCCGTGACGGCCTTCTTGAGGTGCTTCCAGGCCGTGTCCCACAGGTCGGGGTCGTCGCCCTGCATCAGCGCCCGGTTGAAGACGGCGCCCGGCTCGTCCTTGGGGATGTCGCCGTGGAAGAGGTCGAGCACCTTGTCGAAGCCCGGCGCCGGCTGGTCGGCGTTCACCGCGGCCGTGAACGCCGCACCGAAGACCTTGGTGTCCTCCTCGGCCGTCGGGGCGCCGGACATCGCGATGGCCATGGGGAGGTTCTTGACCAGGTTCGGGTCCATCTTCGCGTAGAAGGACGAGTCGAAGTCCGGGTCGCCCTTGTGCTGGGCCAGTACCGCGGCGATGCGATGGAACTCGGGACCGGCGTCGGCGGGGTCCATGTCCGCGAGGCCGTTGGCCTCCTTGGCCAGGTCCGCCCCTTGCTCGCGGGCCTGTTGCACGGTCCACACCGGTTCGCGCAGCTGGACCATGGTGGGTTTGGGACCCACGCCGTGGAACTCCATCGCCGCGGCGAGCGCCTGGCGGCGGCGCAACATCGGCAGTTCGTCGTCGACCCAGGAGGCGATCTTCTCCATCTCGGTGAGCGCACCGGTGTCGAGTCCGAACTTCTGGAACCGGCTGTGATAGGCGGTCCTGCCCTGGTGCAGGGTCTTGCTGCCCGAGGCCAGGTTGCTGATGGTCCGCATCAGGTTTTCCGGGTTGATTCCGGAGAAGTTCGGATCAGTCATCGGCCGAAACCCCCGCACCTTCCGGCAACCGGGGATCCAGCAGAATGGCCTGAGCACCCGACCCCCGCAGGGCACCCTCGAGTTCACCGGTCGGAATGGCGACCCATGGCTGTTCCTCGCCCATCGCCTCGACGAGACCGACGACGGTGGAGAATGCGACGGCGACACGCCGTTCCCCGCCCGACTCGGCTTCCACACGCAGGAGCATCACATCAACGGTGCCCTCGAGAATGGGTGCACCCTGCTCGTCCCGGGGTATATCCGTCATTGCGGGAAGTACAAGGACATCCGGGATTATCGGGGGATGCTCTTGCTCTGCCGAATTCATCCGGCCAGACTATGAAGGGCGCCTTCTGGCCGAGGTATGAGGATTCCTAAGTTTTGGGCAATTCCGATTACGGAATACGCGCAGTGGCCCCGCTTGCGGAAGCGGGGCCACTGCGCACTCATCGCCGTAAGGTCAGCCGTTCAGCACCGCCTGAATCGGCATGAATGAACCCCCGGACACGAACAGCCCGCTGCCCGCCGACCCGCCGCCGCTGTTCGCCGGGAGCCGGACGCCGAAGAGTTCGCCGTCCGACGGGCTCTGCGGGGTCAACAACAGGCCGTTGCGGGACTTGCGGGTCTCGACGGCGAAGCCCCGGTACTGGCCCGAGAGGCTGTCCGTCGTACCGGCCGCGATGAGGCCGATACCACCGTCGGAGGCCTTGCGGACCACGGACTCCAGGGCCTCGTCGAGGCTGGTGTCGTAGAGAAGCTCGGCATCGTCGACGATGACGGCGTAGGAGCCGTTCGCCGCCTTGTCCGTCAGCTCCGTCAGGTCGTCCTCGCGGCTGTCGGCGTTCAGCACGCCGAGGACTCCTTCCCGGCCCTCCAAGTCGCGCAGCGGAGAGCGCCGCGGGGTGACCAGCACCACCGGGATCCCGGAATGCAGCAGGGACTCCGCCGCGGCCAGCAGCACGGTGGAGCGACCCGACTTCGGCGGGCCCGCGACGACGAAGCCGGGGCCGTTCTCCTCCAGGTCGATGCCGATGGGGTGGAGCTCGTCGCCGCCCACACCGACCAGCGCCCACAGCCGGGACGGCCGGGTGAAGTCGGGGTCCAGAGCCAGCGCCTCCGACGCCGTGATGCGGGAGGGCAGCGCGTCCACCCGAAGGGGGCGCCGGTCGGCGGGGATACGGACGTAGCGTGCTCGCGCCTCCTCGGCGATCTCGCGCAGTGCGCGCACCTGCGCCTGACCTGCCGGGTCCTCCGCCAGAAGGCCGATCTGGGTCTCTTCCACGCCCGTGTCGGTGAGTCGCAGCGCGCGGCCCGGAGGCATGTTCTTCGGGACCTCGCGCGGCTGGAGCCCGGCTGTTGAGTAGTCGCTCGGGTCGGCGAAGCGCAGAACGAGTCGGTCCGCGAAGGCCGACGAGACGTGACCGCTCAGGCCGCTGCGGTCGGCCGTCATGACCACTTTCAGACCGACCGCGGAACCTTCACGGAACATTCGCTGGACCGCCTCGAGCAGGGAGCCGTAGTTGTAGCTCTCGAAGGCAGAGGCGAAGCCCTCCCAGCTGTCCAGCAGAAGCACCATCCATGGCAGCCGCTCCTCCGGAGCCGCTGCGGCGCGTTGCTCGGCCGCGCTGGACGCGCCCTCCATGGCGAGCATGCGCTGCCGTCGGGCGATCTCGGCGAGCAGACGCTCGATCAGGCGCCGTACGCGGTCGGGTTCGTCGCGGGTGACGACGGCGCCGACATGCGGCAGCCGCATCAGCGGCAGCAGGGCGTTGGAGCCGCAGTCGATGCCGTACACGTGCACGTCGTGCGGGGAGGTGGCGCGGGCCAGCGAGCCGGCCAGCGTCCGCAGGGCCGTCGAACGGCCGGAGCGGGCGCCACCGAGCAGCAGGGTGTGCTCGCCGTGAAGCAGGTCCAGGACGAGCGGGGTGCGGCTCTGCTTCGCCGGCTGGTCGACCAGGCCGTACGGGACGGGCGCCACGTCGGCTCCCGCCTGCGACCCGCTTCCGTACGACTCCAGCTCCGCCAGCGTCACCTGCTCCGCCAGCGGCGGCAGCCACGGGCTGCGCTGCTCGCCGAAGCCCATGCGGGCCGCGCCGTCACGGACCGCGTCGACGAGCACCGCCAGGTCGGTCACCATCGTGCCGTCGTCGTCGGCCTGTTCCTGCTTGGGCAGCGGGCGGCCGTAGGCGTTCCACGCCAGCGGCACCAGCGTGGCCTTCGGGCCCGTCTGACCCGTTGCCGGGCGGCGGCCACCGATGCGGGCCGACTGGACGCCGACCAGGGACTGGGCGCCGGAGCGGACATACATGCGGCCGGGGGTCGACTTGGCGATCGCGCCCGAGTCCGGGGCGTCGATGACGTCCTGCGACTCCGAGGCGTCCGTCACGCGCAGCGCGATCCTCAGGTTCGTGTTGGCCCGGATGTCGGCGCTCACCACACCCGCCGGGCGCTGTGTCGCCAGCACCAGGTGGACGCCGAGCGAACGGCCTCGGCGGGCGATGTCGACCAGACCCGCGATGAAGTCCGGGAGTTCGGCGACCAGGGACGCGAATTCGTCGATCACCAGCATCAACCGGGGCATGGGCTCCAGCTCGGGGCGGAGCCTGCGGGTGTCGTTGTAGTCCTCGATGTCCTTGGCGGCCGCTTCGAAGAGGATCCTCTCTCGGCGGTGCAGTTCGGCCGCGAGGGAGGCCAGGGCGCGCTCGGTCAGGTGGGCGTCGAGGTCGCTGACCATGCCGACGGTGTGGGGCAGGCGGGCGCAGTCCATGAACGCGCTGCCGCCCTTGTAGTCGATGAGGACGTAGTTCAGGGCGTCCGGGCGGTTGGCCACCGCCAGCGACGCGATGATCGTCTGCAGCAGCTCCGACTTACCGGCACCGGTCGTACCGGCCACCAGCGCGTGCGGGCCGTCCCTGCGGATGTCCAGGGCGAACGGGCCGTCCGCCGCGACACCGACCGGGGCGGACGTCGTGGAGCCACCCGCCCGCCAGACGCGTTCCACGTCCACACCCGTGGGGTTGGGGATGTTCAGCAGGTTCAGCAGCCGGGCCGACGTCGGCAGTGCGGCGCCCGCGTCGTCGCGGCTGACGTCCCGTACCGGCGCCAAGGAGCGGGCCAGCAGCTCGCACCACTCCGTGGTCACCTGGTCGGCCAGGATGTCGCCGACGCCCTCCATGCCGTAACCGCGTACGCGGACGTGGTGGGCGGCGTCCGGGGACCAGGCGACGACGGCCTTGCACTCTTCGGGAAGCAGGCGCTCGTCCTCGTCTATGCAGAGGGCGATGATGCCGTACTGCGGTCCTTCGGTGAGGAGTTGAGGGACACCGGGCACGCGGCGCAGCAGGCGAGCGCCGTCGAGTATGACCAGGATGTTGGGGTCCGGGTACAGCTGGCCCATCGCGTTCTGCTGCTCGCGGGCGGCCTTACGGCGGGTCAGTTCGTTCAGCAGCTCGTTCACCCGTCGGGTGATGCCCTCGGAGTCGAAGCCCATCAGCGCCACGCAGTCCTGGCCCTGCTCCGGGTTGGTGTGGGGCAGCCAGTGCGCCCAGTGCCACTCGGCGCCGGCCGCCTGGGTGGCGGCCAGGGCCACGATGGACAGGTCGCGGGGGCTGTGCAGGACGGCCGCCTGGACACCGATCCAGCGGGCCGTGGCCAGTGCGCGGGCGCGGTCGCCTGCGATGCCTACGACTCCGAGCCGGGCGAAGGGGAGAGTGACCGGCACGTCCGCCAGGACCGGGGGCTGCGGAGCCTCCTCGTCGTGGGTCACCCCGCCACGGGCCAGGGCGAGTTCGACGTCGGACTCCAGCCCGCCGACCCCGATCCGCAACAGCATCGCGTCCGGATCGGTCAGCCGACGCTCCCACAGGCGGCGGCGCGGGCCGGTGGCGAAGAGCAGGATCTCGGCCGGGTCGGGGGCATCCGCGCGGCGGGCGCGCTGTTCCTCCTTGCCGAGGACGGCCAGTTGGGCCTGGTGCTCGGCGAGGTCCTTCTTGTACTGCTTCAGCGAGGTCTTGTCCTTCTTCTTGCCCTCGCGGTTCTCGCTGATCCACTGTCCCAGCATCATCACCGGGCTCATCAGGCAGAACGCCAGCATGTAGATCTGCTTGGTGACGAAGTACATGCCCACGCCGAAGAAGATGGGCATGATCGCCATGAGGAACTGGAACTTGGCTTTCTCCCCCTTGCCGGGCGGTACCGGCACCACGAGCCGTCTGCGGGGCCGCAACGGCGAGAGTCGGGGAGGGCGGTTGTAGGCGAGACCGCCTTCGCTCATCTGGGACAGATGGGCGTCGGGCTCTGCCACGCGGTCCAGCACGAGGAGCGAGTCGCCAGCCCGAACGACGGCGCCGAGCGGCCACGGCGCGCCCGCTTCCACGGCCTCGTCGTCGAGGAGCAATTCGGTGCCGCCCTCGGGGCTGAGCGAGGTGTTGCCCTGGAGGTCGATCGTCACCCGCAGCGCGAGCGGCGGCAGTGCGGGGTCGGGCAGGGGGAGCATGCAGGTCGGCGCCGAACCCACGGTCGCCGCGCCGACACCGAGCCGGATGACGCGGCCGGCCGCGGGACCACCGGCCACCCGCAGCTCGTACTGCCCGACGGGCTCGCCCTTGCGCAGCAGCGGGCCTATCGAGTCGTCGACGGAGACGCGCATGCCGTCGCGCACTACGGTGGCGGCCGGTGCCGCCGGATCGCAGTACACGCCGTCCACCCACAGCGAGGGTGCCCCGGTCCCGGCGCCGTACCCGGGTATCGGGACCGGGGCGCCACCCCGCAACTGCACCACGTTTCCCGCGCCGTGACCGGCCTGTTGCGCGGGGTGCCCGAGGGCCTCCCCCAGCGCCTGCGCGACATCGCCGGCGGTGGCCGTCTCGTCCGTTGCGATCACAACGTCGTGCGGTTCACCGCCTTCTCTAACGACCGTGACCAGCACCCGCATGGCGGTCATCCTCCCGTCGGCCCCTGTGGCCGCGTTCGTTACTTCGGCTAACGGAGACTAATGGCAGTGGTGGCTTCCGCGCTCGGGCGGCCGGAGCGCGAGCAGCCGGTCGCGGCGGTCAGACCGCCGGCATCGCGTAGATCTCCGGCCCGTTCGTCACCATGAGCCGGTTTCCCGACAGGGCGATCTGCCAGGTGTCGCCGGTGCCCTGGTCGTCGGTCCAGGTCCAGCGGACCTTGCCGGTCCCGGCGTCGATGGCGGCGACACCGCCGGCCAGGGAGTCGCCGGCTCCGTACAGCGTCGTGCCGGCCTTCAGGAAAGTCTGCGCTCCCCTGGAGTTCTCGTCGCAGAGCCAGAGCCGCTTGTGCGTTTTTATGTCCACAGCCCACACTCCGCGGTCGTGGTCTCCCGCGTAGAGCACGCCGTCGACGACCGACGGGTTGTAGAAGCCGCGGCGGCCATTGGGGGACAGCGTCCACCGGGTGTCCCCGGTCTCCACGTCCACGGCCTGGAGTCTCTCGCCGGGGATGAAGACGAGCCCGTCCGCGACCGTGGGCCGCCAGCTCCAGTCGTCACCGATCTTCTTGGTCCACACCTGGTCACCCGTGGCCGTGTCGCGCACGGTGAGGTTGAACTTGGAGTCGGTGTACACGAGGTACTTGCCGAAGACGGCGCCCTGGACGTCGTACTCGTCCGTCCCCCAGTCGCGTCTCTGCAGCCACACCTGCCGACCCGTGGTGTGGCTGATCGCGGCGACGGCGGTGCGGTAATCGGTGGCACTCTTCGATTCGCCGAGGTCGGTCAGCGTGACGTAGACGTTCTTGGCGTCGATGCCGATCGTGCGCTCGACGTTTAGTTGTTTGCCGAGCCGGCTGCGCCAGGTCTCCTCGCCGCTCTTCACGTCGTGTGCGACCAGAACACCGTCGTAGTCGCCGTCGGCCAGAAACACCTTGCCGTCGTGGAAGAGTAGTTCGGCGCCCGTGCGGCAGATGTCCGGCTTGGACCAGCGCGGCTTGCCCGTCGTCATGTCGTACGCCACCAGCGGGTCGCCGCTGACCAGCAGCAGTCCTTGGTCGACGAGCAGCGGTACTTCCGAGTCGGTGCTGTCGTCGGCGGCCGTGCGGTGCCACAGCGGCTGGGGGGCCACTCCCGCCGGCGGAGTCGTGAAGTTCTCCCCGACGGGCTGCGCCGAACTCCCCTTGCCGCCCGCGGCTGCCGCCGAACCTGCCGTCCCGCCATTCCTGCCAAGCCACCAGGCAGTGCCACCGCCCACCGCTGCGACCGATGCCGCCCCGCCGAGCGCGAGGCCGAGAGCCCGACGGCGCGAAGGGACGGAGGCCGTCGCCGGAGCCGGGCCCAGTCGCACGGTGCCGGGGGCCGGCGTGCTGTACGGGTTCGCTCCTGCCGCCGGCGCCCCATGCCCGGCGGCGGGCACACTGCCGTACCCCGGCACCACCGGCGGATATCCGTATCCCGGTGCGGACATGGCCGCCGGGGCCGGACCGAACGCGGCCGCCGGCGCCGGCGCGGTCTCGCCCTCCAGGTCGAGGATGCCGGCCGCGTGCGTGGCGATCGTCGAGGCCACCGCGGACGGCAGCCAGTCACTGAGAGCCCCCTCGACACCCTGCGGTGCCAGCGCGGCCACGATCTCGGCGGGAGCGGGGCGTTGCGCCGGCTCCTTCTGCAGGCACGCGCGGACGACACCCGCCAGGGACTGCGGTACGCCGGTGAGGTCGGGCTGCCCGTGCACCACCTGGTAGAGCATCGCCGCATGCGAGGCGGCGCCGTCCCCGAAGGCGCCGCGTCCCGTCGCCGCGAAGGCGAGCACCGCGCCCAGCGAGAAGACGTCGCCCGCCGCACCGACCTCCTGCCCCAGTGCCTGCTCCGGCGGCATGTAACCGGGTGAGCCGACCACAACCCCCGTCTGCGTCATGCGGTTTCCATCCACCGCGCGCGCGATGCCGAAGTCGATGACACGCGGACCGTCGGCCGCCAGCAGGACGTTGGACGGCTTGAGGTCGCGATGGATCAGCCCGGCCGCGTGGATCTCCTGGAGCGCGGCGGCGAGCCCCGCGGCCAGCGCGCGTACGGTCCGCTCCGGCAATGGGCCGTGCGCGGCGACCACGTCGGTGAGATCCGGGCCCAGCACGTACGACGTCGCGAGCCATGGCAGCGACGCGTCCGGATCGGCGTCGACGACGGGGGCCGTGTACCGGCCGGAGACCGCTCGCGCGATCTCGACCTCGTACCGGAATCGATCCCGGAAGTCCGCGTCCGCCGCCAGATCAGGCCGTACGACCTTCACCGCGACGGTACGACCACCCGGCGAGCGGGCGAGATAGACCCGTCCCATGCCGCCGGCGCCGAGACGTCGCAACATGCGGTAGTTGCCCAACTCCCGCGGATCGTCCGATTGCAGTGCGTCCATGGCGGACTTCCCCCGTCGCATTCACTTGGTGTGATGGTGTTCGCTATCGCAGACACAGTAGTGATCGACGGCATGGTCGGGGGCGGCAGGGCGGGAGTGGGCGACCGGCCCGGACCGAGGTGCTCAGTCCCCCGCCTTCGACATCACCGCCACCGGATTCCCCTCCGCCGAGCTGTCCGACGTGTAGACCAGGTCGCCGTGGCTCGGGGTCAGGTACACGGTGTTCGGGCCGGGGTCGCAGCCGTCGTGGTTGCCCTTGACGCCCGCCGAGGACGCGACGAGCTTCTCGGCGGTGACCGACTTCAGGGTGAGTACGTCCGTACAGACCCCGCCCAGCTGGTCGGTCTGGCGCAGGCGGCCCAACTCCCGGCCCACCTGCGTCTGTTCGACGGTGATCCGGAAGGTGCCGATGGGCAGATTGCCGTCCAGTGCGGTTGCCGAGCCCTGCCAGGTGCCGAGGTAGGCGACCGGGATCGACCCGCCGCCCGACGAGGACGACGAGGACGACGAGGACACCGAAGGCGATGTGGCGGAGGCGCCCGTGTCGCTGTTCGGCCCGCCGCCGTCGTCCCCGAGGAACGGCTTCACCAGGAACCCCACCCCGACGGTCACCACCGCCAGCGCCCCGGCCACCGCGAGCGCGACCGTACAGCTCACCCGGCGCCCGCGACCGCCCTGCCCCGCCGGTACGGCGGTCGCGGCGACGCTCACCGAGACCTTCCCGGGCGCGGGCACGGGCGCGGGTCCGGACGGCAGGGCATCACACGGCTCGGGTACGACCGCGGGCGGCACCGTCGCAGGCTCCGGCAGGTCTGCGGGCGGCACCGTCGGAGGCGGCCCGAACTCTCCCGCTACGGAAGGCGTGCTGAACTCCACCGGCCCGGACGCCGGTACCGTCGCCTCCGTCACCTCCAGGTTCAGCACCTCCACCGCGCTCCGGCTCACCCGCTCCACCAGCGCCCCCGGCAGCCATCCGCCGGCCACCAGCCGCGCGGCGCCCTCCGGAGCCAGCCGTCGTGCCACCTCCCCGGGGGCCGGCCGCGCCCCCGCCTCCTTCACCAGGCAGGCCTCGGTGACTTCCCGCAACGCACCGCTCAGCGCGCCGAGTTCGGGCTCCTCGTGGACGACCTTGTAGAGCAGGGCTGCGGAGGAGTCGCCGGGGAAGGGCGGTTCGCCGTTCGCCGCGTACGCCAGCACCGCGCCGAGCGAGAAGACGTCCGCGGCGCCGGTGACGCCCTTGCCCAGGATCTGCTCGGGCGACATGTATCCCGGCGAGCCGATCGAGACGCCCGACGACGTCAGCGACGCCGTGCCGTCCGTCGCCCGCGCGATGCCGAAGTCGATGAGCAGCGGGCCGTCGAGGGTCAGCAGCACGTTCGACGGCTTCACATCCCGGTGCACCAGCCCCAGTTCGTGTACGGCGGCCAGCGCCTCCGCGAGGCCCGCGCCCAGCGCTCGTACCGAATGCGCGGGCAGCGGGCCGCCGTCCGCGACGGCGGCTGCCAGGGACGGGCCCGCTGCGTAGGCCGTGGCGACCCAGGGCACCGGGGCGTCCGGGTCGGCGTCCAGGACGGGTGCCGTCCAGGCGCCGCCGACCCGCCGTGCGGCCGCCACCTCGCGGCGGAAGCGGGCCCGGAACTCCTCGTCCAGGGCGAAGTGCGGGTGCACGATCTTGACGGCGACGCTCCGGCCGCCGGCCGAACGGCCCAGATAGACGCGGCCCATGCCGCCGGAGCCGAGCCGGCCTAGCAGCCGGTACGGCCCGACGGCCGTAGGTTCGTCACCCGCGAGCGGCTGCATGTCCCCACCCCCCAGTAAGTCCGGGCAGCAGCCTATTGCCTGTCAGGCCTCCAGCAGATCGACCTTCACATCCGCCGCGAACCCGGTCGTCGGGCCCACCCGGCGGGCGAACTCCGCGACCGCGGCCAGCTGCGGTGCGCCGAAGCTGAAGTCGAGGGTGGTGAAGTACTGGGCCAGGGTCGCCTCGTCGAAGGCCTCCCAGCGGGCGGCCTGTTCGGCGACCTTGGCGACCTCCTCCAGGGAGAGGTTGCGGGAGTCGAGGAAGGCGCCGTGCACCTCGCGGGTGATGTGCGGTTCGCGCTCCAGGTAGTCCCGGCGCGCCGCCCACACCGCGAAGACGAACGGCAGGCCCGTCCACTCCTTCCACAGCGCGCCGAGGTCGTGCACCTGGAGGCCGAACTGCGGGGCGTCCAGCAGGTTGGCGCGCAGGGCCGTGTCGCCGATGAGCACGGCCGCCTCCGCCTCCTGCATCATCAGGCTGAGGTCGGGCGGGCAGGTGTAGTAGTCGGGCTGGACGCCGTAGCGGTCGGCGAGCAGCAGCTGGGCCAGGCGGACCGAGGTGCGCGAGGTCGAGCCGAGGGCGACCCGGCGGCCGTCCAGCTGGTCCAGCGGGACCTGCGAGACGATCACGCAGGACATCACGGGGCCGTCGCAGCCGACGGCGATGTCCGGGAAGGCGACCAGGTCGCCGGCGTTGCGCAGGAATTCGACGAGGGTGATGGGCCCGATGTCGAGGTCGCCGCGCACCAGCTGCTCGCTGAGCTTTTCAGGGGTGTCCTTGGTCAGCTCGAAGTCGAGGAGGGTGCCGGTTCTCGCGAGCCCCCAGTAGAGGGGCAGGCAGTTCAGGAACTGGATGTGGCCGACGCGCGGCCGGGTGCGAGAATTGTCCACATCGCGAGGCTAGACCCCATGGGGTACGGTGCTGAGACCGCCCCCGCCGTCGGCACGAAGCCGCCCCGGGCGTCAACCCACTTGCGAGGCCGTTCAAACGTCCGGGTGACGTGATCTTGGCCTCTGTTGCTTTCGGCTGCCCACATGCTACGCTCGCCGCAAGTTGCAGTTTGGTTTCCCTTGCAGTACAGAGCCTGCGGAGCATGTAACCGCGGGCTCTCGTCGTTTTCAGACGAATGCAGTTGTGCGGCACTTAGTTTGTTTTCACACTTGCAGGTTCTGGAGCAGGGCGACCCTTTTGGGCCCAAGGAGGGCTTATGGCTACCGGAACCGTTAAGTGGTTCAACGCCGAAAAGGGCTTTGGCTTCATTGCCCAGGAGGGCGGCGGCCCCGACGTCTTCGTTCACTACTCCGCGATCAACGCGAGCGGCTTCCGTTCGCTCGAGGAGAACCAGCAGGTGAGCTTCGACGTCACGCAGGGTCCGAAGGGCCCGCAGGCTGAGAACGTCACCCCCGTCTGATCCAGCTGATCCAGACACCCAAGGTCTGATCGCAGACTGAGTGCAGTACCCAAGGAGCCCCGCGCCTTCCGGCGATGGGGCTCCTGCCCTTTTACCCCGCCTGAATATTCGGCCGCGCCAGCGCCAGACAGGAATGCGGAATACCCCCGCGATACGTCGGACAATCCCCGGCGTCCAATCGGACAATCCCCGGCGTCCAATTCGAGGACTCCCCGCGCGGCCCCGCCTTGCCCCGCCCGCTGCATACGACGAGATGCTCGACGGCCCCCGGAATGCACGGCTCGGCCTCGCGCGCCGCGCCGGGCTCCCTCCGCGGGTGGTAGACGTCCCGCCCGGGCGCCGGGCGGCCAGGCCGGGAGCAGGGTGACGGCGAAGCCGGCCGCCCGCTCCCACGCCACCGTGACCCCCTCCCCTCCCCTCCCCTCCCCTCCCCCGCTTCAGGGAACCGGCCGCCTGACCAGTCGGGTTGACCGGGCTGGTCCGGCCAGTCGGGTGTCTCGGCGACTGGCCGACGGGCAGACGGTGCCTCCTTCGGCGCGGTCAGCGCGTGCTCCTGGTGTCCTTTGACAGCCAACTCAGTCCGGCCGAAAGTTCCTGACCTGCGACGACTGCGTTGGTTGTCAAAGCCCGCATTCCCGAAGCCCGGCAGGGCGAGTCCCTTCAGGGGGCGGCCTGTGAGAGCGAGGAGTGTTCGTCCTGTACCCGTGGCGACCCCCGTCGTTGTCGCTTGAGCGAAGACTTCGGCGCGCCGTCGCCCAGACCGCAGTAAAAACATGGTGTCGATCTGGGCCGGACCACACCTGGCTGCCGGCAGTCGGCGCCGGCCTGGGGTGCCTAGTGTGGTGGGGTGGACAGTCGGAGCGAGATCAGGGACTTTCTGGTGACGCGGCGGGGGCGGGTGTCACCGCAGCAGGCTGGGTTGCCGACGCTGGGTGCTCACCGCAGGGTGCCGGGGCTGCGACGGGAGGAGGTCGCGCTGTTGGCGGGAGTGAGCGTCGATTACTACGTGCGACTGGAGCGCGGGCACCTGGCGGGGGCCTCGGATTCCGTGTTGAACGCGGTGGCTGACGCGCTGCACCTTGATACGGCGGAGCGGTCACACCTGTTTGATCTTGCTCGGGCGGCCCGTGACGGGGGCGGCGGAGCGGCGGAGGAAGGGGTGCCGGAGGGGGTGCAGCGGGTGCTGGACGCGATCGGCTCGGTGCCGGCGTTCGTGTGGAACAGGCGGCTGGATCTGGTCGCGGCCAGTTACCTCGGCTATGCCTTGTACGCCCCGTTGTTCGAGCAGTCGTCGGCGGGGCCGGTGAACATCGCACGGTTCAAGTTCCTCGATCCGGCGGCGCGGTCGTTCTTCTACGACTGGGAGCGGTCGATCCGCAATACGGTCGCTCTGCTGCGGACGGGAGCCGGGCTGATGCCGGAGGACGAGGGGATGAAGGCCCTGGTCGAGGAGTTGTCTGCGGCCAGCGAGCCGTTCGTCCGGTGCTGGCGTGATCATGATGTGCGGCTGCACTGGAGCGGGGTGAAGGAGTACGAGCATCCGGCGGTGGGGCGGCTGAGTCTGCCGTTCGAGACGCTGACGCTGCCGGGGAGGCCGGATCTGATGCTGTCGGTCCTGACGCCGGAGCCGGGCAGCGAGTCGGCGCAGCGGGTGCGGCTGTTGTCCGACTGGGCCGATGCACATCCGTCGCTGGCGGCGTCGGCGAGGATGGGCTGAGCGGCTGACCTGCGCCTTGAGCCGTAGTACCTGCCCGGGTCAGGTCAGGGGCGGGCGGGGTCTTCGTGGTGGGCTTGTTCGTGGTCGGTGGCGGTCCAGGAGGCGAGCAGGCGCAGGGCGTCGTGCTCGGGTGTACCGGGTTCGGCGCTGTAGGCGGTCAGGGTGAGGCCGGGGTGTGCGGGCAGTTCCATGGCGTCGAAGTCGAGGGTGATCTCGCCGATGGCCGGATGACGGAAGGGCTTGCGGCCGGTGTGGTGCAGGCGCACGTTGTGCTTGGCCCAGGCGGCGCGGAACTCGTCGCTGCGGGTGACGAGTTCGCCGATCAGCCCCGACAGCTCGGGGTCACCCGGGGCCCGGCCGGCTTCGGTGCGCAGCAGGGAGACGGTGGTGTTGACGGAGGCGTTCCAGTCGGGGAAGAAGTCGCGGCTGGTGGGGTCGAGGAACTGGAAGCGTGCGATGTTGACCGGGCGGGTTGAGCTGGTGAACAGGGGGGCGTAGAGGGCGCGCCCGAGCGGGTTGACGGCGAGGATGTCGAGGCGTCCGTTGCGGATGAAGGCCGGGGAATCGGTCATGGAGTCCAGGACGCGTGTGAGGCTGGCCGAGACGGGGGTTTTCGGCTTGGGGGCGGCGCGGCGCGGTGGGCGATGCCGCTGGGCGGCGGCCAGGTCGTGCAGGTGGGCGCGTTCGGCCTCGTCGAGTTGCAGGGCCCGGCAGAGGGCGTCGAGGACGTCTTCGGAGGCGCCGGCGAGCTGGCCGCGTTCCAGGCGGGCGTAGTAGTCGATGCTGACACCGGCCAGCAGGGCGACCTCTTCACGGCGCAGTCCGGGCACCCTGCGGTTGCCGCCCCCGAAGGCGGGCAGGCCGGCCTGCTGTGGAGTGATCTTGGCGCGGCGGGTGGCGAGGAACTCGCGGATCTCGTGGGCGGTGTCCATGTTTGCCAGGCTAGGCGCGGTGGAGCAGAGCTGGGGGGTTCTGTCAGTACCTGTAACGACAGTGCCTTCTGCAGGGCTGTGAGCTGCGGTTTCCTCGATGGTGGCAGCGGATGCGGTCCGAGCCCGCAGGCGGTGGGAACCGTCTGCGGATGCCGCCCAGCCCCGTAGGACCGACGGTGAGAAGTGCCGCATCCACACGTTCGAGCAATCGCAGGGAGTCACCTCATGGCGAAGCAGTCCGCGCCCCCGGAGCTGGCCGGCATCGCGCCGAAGCTGGTCGAGATCACCAACGAGGTGCTGTTCGCGGACGTGTGGGAGCGGCCCGGACTGTCGCCGCGGGACCGCAGCCTGGTCACGGTGAGTGTGCTGGCCGCCCTGTACCGCAGCGAGCAGCTGCCGTACCACCTGGCTGTGGCCCTGGACAACGGGCTGACCGTGGAGGAGCTGTCCGAGGCGATCACGCACCTGGCCTTCTACGCGGGGTGGCCCAACGGCATGACCGCGATCACCCTGCTGAAGAAGATCGCCGACGAGCGAGCGGCCTGACCAGGCCCTTCCCGGCCCTGTCCCGTTCACCCGTTCACCCGTTCGCCCGTTCGCCCGTTCGCCCGTTCGCCCGTTCAGAGGATCCAGGAAGTCTGTCGTGGAACACATCACCTCCACCCCCACCGCCAAGGCGCCCGCCGAACGCTTCACCGGTGACGTCTACCTCAACCCGATCGAGACGCCCGCCGACCCCGCCCACCTCTCCGCCGCCCTGGTGCGCTTCACCCCCGGGGCCCGCACCAACTGGCACTCCCACGCCAAGGGCCAGACCCTCTACATCACCGACGGCGTCGGGCTGGTCGGCACCCGCGACGGCAACGTCGTGCGCGCCACTGCCGGTGAGACGGTGAAGTGCCCGGCCGGCGAGGAGCACTGGCACGGCGCAACCGACACCACCCTGATGGCCCACATCGCCATGCTCGTCGGCGACGCGACCGGTGACCCCACCACCTGGCTGGAGCCGGTCACCGACGAGCAGTACGCCAAGGCCCTGGCCGCCGTCGCCCGCTGACGGCCCTCACCCCTGAACCTTCCGGTCGTCCCGTCAGGCGTACCGGACCGCTCGAGAATCAGAAAGGTCCATTCATCATGCGTGGAGCCGTCCTTTACGCTCCCGGAGACGTCCGCTTCGAAGAGCGCACCGACCCGACCATCCAGAACCCGACCGACGCGGTCATCCGTACCGTCGCCACGTGTGTGTGCGGCTCGGACCTGTGGGACTACCGCGGCATCAACCCGGTCGGGCAGCCCACCCCGTTCGGTCACGAGTACGTCGGCATCGTCGAGGAGATCGGCAGCGACGTGAAGAACGTCGAGGTCGGCCAGTTCGTCGTCGGCTCGTTCTTCGCCTCCGACAACACCTGCCCGAACTGCCGACACGGCTACCAGACCAACTGCCTGCACCGCGAGTTCGTGGGCGCCGAGGGCTGCCAGGCGGAGAGGATCCGCATCCCGCTGGCCGACGGCACCCTCGTGGCCACCCCCGAGGTACCCGACGAGAAGTACGTACCCAGCCTGCTGGCCTGCTCCGATGTGATGGGCACCGGCTGGTACGCGGCCAAGGCCGCCGAAGTCGGGCCCGGCGACACCGTCGCCGTGGTCGGTGACGGTGCGGTCGGCCTGTGCGCGGTGATCGCCGCCAAGGAACTCGGTGCGACGCGGATCATCGCCATGTCCCGGCACGAGCCCCGCCAGAAGCTGGCCCGTGAGTTCGGCGCCACCGACATCGTCGCCGAGCGCGGCGAGGAGGGCGTGGCCCGGATCAAGGAGATGACCGGCGGGATCGGCGCCGACCGCGTGCTGGAGTGCGTGGGCAACGAGCAGTCCATGCAGCAGGCACTGCAGTCCACCCGGCCCGGCGGCAACGTCGGCTTCGTCGGTGTGCCCCACGGCGTCTCCCTCGACGGCGAGCAGCTGTTCCACAGCCACGTCGGCCTGCGCGGCGGCCCCGCCCCCGTGCGCGAGTACCTGCCCGACCTGATCGACCGGGTCCTTTCAGGCCGGATCAACCCCGGCAAGGTCTTCGACCTGGAGCTCCCCCTCTCGAAGGTGGCCGAGGGCTACAAGGCCATGGACGAGCGCCGCGCCATCAAGGCGCTCCTCAAGCCCTGACGCCCCACGGCGACCCCGGCCGCCCGCGCCCCTCGCTCGGCGGTCCGGGCAGCCGGGGAAGTCGAGGGTGCTGATCTCTGTCGCCGACACGAGGGGACCTTTTCCGCTCATGAACCCCCAGTACGACTTCACGGGCCAGGTCGCCCTGGTCACCGGCGCTGCTTCCGGCATGGGCCTGGCCACCGCGCGTGCCTTCGCTCAGGCCGGCGCGGCCGTCGTCCTCGCCGACCTCGACCACAACGCCGCCGACCGCGCGGCCAAGGACCTCACCGACGCCGGCCACCAGGCCCTCGGTGTCGGGTGCGACGTCGCCGACGAGGACCAGGCCGCCGCCATGGTCGACCGCACGGTGGCCGCCTTCGGACGCCTGGACATGGCGTTCAACAACGCCGGTATCCAGGTCCCGCCGACGGATGCCGCGGATGAGGAAGCCGAGCAGTTCGACCGCGTCAACGCGGTCAATCTCCGCGGCATCTGGACGTGCCAGAAGCACGAGCTGCGGCAGATGCGCACCCAGGGCTCCGGCGCGATCGTCAACTGCTCCTCCCTCGGCGGCCTGGTCGGCCTGCCCGAACGCGCCGCCTACCACGCCTCCAAACACGGCGTGATCGGACTGACCAAGAGCGCCGCCGTCGAGTACGCCCCCAGGGGCGTACGCATCAACGCGGTGTGCCCCGGCACGATCGACACCCCGATGGTCGCCGACATGCTCGAAGGCCAGGCCGAAGCCATGGCCGAGATCATGAAGCAGCAGCCCATCGGCCGCCTCGGCACCGCAGAAGAGATCGCTGCCGCCGTGCTGTGGCTGTGCAGCCCCGCCGCCGGCTTCGTCATCGGCGTCGCCCTGCCCGTCGACGGCGGCTTCACCGCACACTGACCCGGCCTTCACCCACTACGCAAGGAGATTCCGAGATGCATACGCGCACCCTGGGCCAGGGCCTGAGCGTTTCCGCCATCGGGCTGGGCGCCATGGGCATGTCCCAGTCCTACGGTCCCAACCCGGGCGACCGCAAGGACATGATCGCCGTCCTGCGCGGCGCTGTGGAGCGGGGCGTCACGTTCTTCGACACCGCCGAGGTCTACGGCCCCTACGTCAACGAGGAACTGGTGGGCGAGGCCCTGGCGCCGGTACGCGACCAGGTGGTGATCGCCACCAAGTTCGGCTGGCACATCGAGGACGGCCAGATGACCGGCCTGGACAGCAGCCCGGACCAGATCCGGCGCGTGGCCGATGCCTCCCTGCGCCGCCTGCGCACGGAGACGATCGACCTCTTCTACCAGCACCGCGTCGACCCCCAGGTGCCGATCGAAGAGGTCGCGGGCGCCGTCGGTGACCTCATCACGGCCGGAAAGGTACGGCACTTCGGCCTGTCCGAAGCGTCCGCCGCCACCATCCGCCGCGCCCACACGGTCCATCCGGTGACCGCCGTGCAGAGCGAGTACTCGTTGTGGACCCGCGACCCCGAGCCGGAGGTCCTGCCCACGCTGGCCGAACTCGGCATCGGCTTCGTCCCCTTCAGCCCGCTGGGCAAGGGCTTCCTCACCGGCACGGTCGACGCGACGACCACGTTCACCGACGGTGACGTCCGCCGCACGATCCCGCGGTTCAGCGAGGACAACCGTGCCGCGAACCAGGCGCTGGTCGACCACGTGGCCACCCTCGCCCGGAGCAAGGACGCCACCCCCGGGCAGGTCGCCCTGGCCTGGCTTCTCGCCCAGCACACGTGGATCGTCCCCATCCCCGGAACGCGCCGCATCGAACGGGTGGAGGAGAACGCGGCCGCAACCGAAGTCGCGCTGTCCGCCGACGAGGTCGCCGAGCTCAATGCGCTGGCAGCGGGCATCGGCGTGCACGGAGACCGCTACAACGAACACCACATGAGCCTGGTCAACGGCTGACACGGCACACAAGAAGCGACGGGCAGCCGCTGAAACGAGCGCGTGGACGCCGCCTACCGCGCCAAGTACGGCCACTACACCGGCTACGTCGAACCCATGACCGCCGAGCAGGCCCGCGCCACCACCCTGAGCCTGACCCCACAGACCTGACCTGACCCGCCGGTCACTCGCGCCGCACGGCAACAGGAGGCTCCTCTCGTGACCACCTTCGCTCTCATCGGAGCCGCCCTCGCCCAAGCCCTGCCCGGCATGCGCGAACTGGGCCGCGGTGGCCGAGCCTCCGCCGCCGGGCCGCCGCCCCTCTCCACCGCACCCGAGGAGAAGGACACCATGAAAATCCAACTGACCACCGACACTGGAAGATTCGAGGCCACACTGAACGACAGCGCCGCCGCCCGCGACTTCGCCGGCCTGCTGCCGCTGACTCTCACCCTCAGCGACTACGTCGGCACGGAGAAGGTCAGCGACCTGCCCCGGAAACTCTCCACCGCAGGCTCCCCCTCGGGTGCCGCCGCTACGGCCGGGGACCTGACGTACTACGCGCCCTGGGGCAACCTGGCCATCTTCTACAAGAACTTCCACCACTCCGACGGCCTGGTCAAGATCGGCGAGTTGGCCAGCGGCATCGAACAGTTCGCCCGCCCCGACGGGGACTTCGAGGTCACCATCACCGCCGCCGACTGAGCCCACCCGCATCCGGCAGACCGCCGCTCCCTGCCAGGCCGGGTGGTTCATGCGATTTCCGCCGACTCAGTCACCCGGGACAGCGCTGCGCTGTCGAAGGAGTTCACCCCCTGGCACGCGTCTTCGTGCCCGGCGCCACCGGAGGCGTCGGCAGCCGCCTCATCCACCAGCTCATCGCCCGGGGCGCTGACCGAGGCCCGTGGCTTCGCGGGGCGCGTGCTGGTGGTCGTAGGCGCGGCGGCGGTGACGGCGCCGCTGCGGGCGGCGAGGGGCAGGCAGCCGGTCGTTGTCAGTGGCGGCGGCTAGGGTCCGCGGCCATGACCGCCGACTTCCTCACCGCCACCCGCGCCTTCTACGACACGGTCGCCGAAGACTACGCCGACCGCTTCCGCACCGACATCGCCGACAGGCCACTGGAGCGGGCCCTGTTGGCCGCGTTCGCCGAGCTGGTCGGGGAGGGCGGTGAGGTGGCCGATCTGGGCTGCGGGCCCGGCCGGGTCACCGCCCGGCTGGCCGGCCTTGGTCTGTCGGTCTTCGGGCTCGACCTGTCCGCGTCGATGCTGGCGATCGCCCGCCGGGAGAACCCCGGCCTCCGCTTCGTCCAGGGCTCGATGCTGGAGCTGGAGGTGGCCGCCGGGGCGCTGGACGGGGTCCTGTGCTGGTATTCGTCCATCCACACGCCCGACGATCACCTGCCGGTGTTGTTCGGGGAGTTCCGGAGAGTGCTGCGGCCGGAGGGCCAGTTGCTGCTCGCGTTCCAGGTGGGGGACGCGGCGCGGCGGTTCGAGGACCCGTGGGGGCATCCGGTGGCGCTGGACTTCGAGCGGCGGCGGCCGGAGGAGATGGCGCGGCTGCTGACGGACGCCGGCTTCACGCTCCGCTCCAGCACGGTGCGGGAAGCCGATACGGCCCTCGGTGAATCGAGCCCGCAGGCGTTTCTGCTGGCGACGGGCTGAGCTTCCGCGATCCTCACCGGGCAGCCCCCGCCCGCCCGCTACCACCCCACCACACCGGTCACCGTGCGCGTGGTGAAGACGGACGAGAGGTACCGGGCCCGAGGGACACCACCTCTCACCCGTCGGAGAGCCGCTCGCGCAGCAGGGTGCGCATGCTGACGGGTTCGCGGCCGATCAGCTCCGCCAGCGTCGGGTCCACGGTCGCGAACTCGCCCTCCCGGCTCGCCTCGAAGATGCCCAGAAGCTGGTCGGCCAGGTCGGCGGGTGCGCCGTTGTCCACCAGTTGGGCGCGGAACTTGTCGTCGGGAGCGGTGGTGCGGGTGATGGTGCGGCCCGTGAGCTCCGTGGCCAGGGCGGCGATGTCCGCGAAGGTGAGCGACTCGGCGCCGGTGAGCGGGGGTGTCGGTCCCTCGAAGCGGCCCTCGTCGGCGAGGATCACGGCGGCCGCCTCCGCCAGGTCGGCGTGGGCCGTCCAGCTGACCGCGCCGTCGGCCGGGAGGACCGCTTCGCCGGACTCCAGGCCATGACCGAGGAACTGGAGCGCGCTGGTGGCGTAGAAGCCGTTGCGGAGCGAGGTGTAGGGGACGCCCGTGGCCCGGAGCGCCTCCTCGTCGGCCGCGTGGTCGCGGCAGGCCTCGAAGCGGGAGGTGGGGCTCGCCCCCATGTGGCTGGTGTAGAGGATGCGGCGGGCCCCGGCCGCCGCGGCCGCGTCGATGGCGGTGCGGTGCTGTCGTACGGCCTCGGCGCCCATCTTGTCGACGGAGACGACGAGGACCTGGGTGGCGCCCTCGAAGGCGTGCGCGAGGCCGGCCGGGTCGGTGAAGCTGCCCTGCCGCACCCGCACCCCCCGGTCCGCGAGGGACCGCGCCTTCTCCGGGTCGCGGACGCTGACGCCGACCCGCTCGGCCGGTACGCGGTCCAGCAGCCGCTCGACGATCTGGCTGCCGAGCTGTCCGGTGGCTCCGGTCACGATGATCACGATGTCCTCCAGGGAGCGCGTTATCAACGGAAACGCATTCAGGGTATCACCGATACTAACGATGGAATCAAGTACGCGATATCGTTGGTTCATGGCTTCCGGACCACGCGACACGACCCCCGCGGCCGCCGGCTCCGCGCCGATCCAGGACACCCGTCAGCGCGTCATCGAAGCCGCCATCGGGCTGCTGGAGCGTGAGGGGCGGGACGCCGTCACCACCCGGGCGGTCGCCGTCGCCGCGGGGCTCCAGCCCCCTGCCCTCTACCGGCTGTTCGGCGACAAGGAGGGGCTCCTGGACGCGGTGGCCGAGCACGGTTTCGCCACGTTCCTCGCGAGCAAGCGCGTCGACCCGGACCCCGAGGACCTGATCCAGGACCTGCGCGACAGCTGGGACCTGGCGGTCGAGTTCGGCCTGGAGAACCCCGCGCTCTACTCGCTGATGTACGCCGACGCCACCCGCAGCGACTCGGCCGCCTTCCGGACCGGACTCGGGATCCTGAAGGGCCGGGTGCGGCGACTCGCCGCCGGTGGCCGGCTGCGGGTCAGTGAGACCCTCGCGGCCAACGTCATCCACGCCACGGCCCGCGGCGCCGTCCTCACCTGGCTGTCGCTGCCGGAGTCCGAACGCGACCCGGCCCTGCTGAAGACCCTGCGGGAGGCCATGGTCACGGCCATCACCACCGAGAAGCCGGCCGTCCGCACCACCGGTCCCGCCGGTGCCGCCCGCGCCCTGCGCGCCGGCCTCACCGACCAGACGCGCCTCAGCCGCGCGGAGCAGCACCTCCTGACCGAGTGGCTGGACCGCCTGGCCGACGACGCCTAGGCACACACGGCGCCTGGGTACACCCCCGGCTAGCGCACGCCCTCCGCGCCCAGTTCCGCCGCCCGTTCCTGGAGGTCGCCAAGGGTCGCGTGGGCGATCTCGGTGTACGACGGCCCGTCCGGCGCCTCCGTCCACCGCACGTAGGAGGCGGCCAGCGCGAGCAGGCCCAGCTCGGTGGCGAGCAGAACCGTCGAGTCGTCGACCCCCCGGTCCCGCAGCGCCTCGGCCACGGCGGCGCGGACCCGGGCCATCTTGAGCAGCTCCCGCTCCTTGAGCTCGCTGTGCGCCTCGATCACCGCGCGCCGCTGCCGGGCCAGAGCGCGCCGCTCCTCGGTGAAGGTATCGGCGACGGACTCCAGGGCGGCGGCGAGGCAGCCGACGGTCGTGGTCCCGGCCGGCGCACCGCGGATCGCCTCGGCGAAGCGGGCGGCCATGTCGCCCTGTCCGCGGAACAGCACCTCGCGCTTGTCGGCGAAGTGCCGGAAGAACGTGCTCTTGGTCAGACCGGCGCGGTCCGCGATCTCGGCGACCGTAGTGGCGTCGTACCCGCGCTCCACGAACAGGTCGAGCGCGGCGCGCACCAGGCGTTCCTGCGCGTTCGGTTCCCATCGGGCCATGGCCGACATCCTAGGCGACGGGACTCGGTCTCATCGATGACGGGACCAAGTCCCGTCGCAGTGCTACAGTCAGAGTGACGGGACAAAGTCGCATCACTGCGTCACCAACCCCTGCCCTCGGGAGCCCCCATGCGTGTTTTCGTCACCGGCGCGTCCGGCCACATCGGCTCGGCCGTCGTCTCCGACCTCCTCGCCGCCGGACACGAGGTGGTCGGCCTCGCCCGCTCGCAGGCGTCCGCGGCGGCCGTGACCGGGCTCGGCGCCACCGCGCTCCGCGGTGATCTCGACGATCCCGACGCGCTCGCGGCGGCCGCCGCCGACGCCGACGGGGTGATCCACCTCGCCTTCAAGCACGACGTGTTGTTCTCCGGCGGCGTGAGCGAGGCGCTCAGCGCGGAGTGGGGCGCCGTGAAGGCGTTCGGCGACGCGCTCGCGGGCAGCTGCAAGCCGCTGGTCTGGGCGTCGGGCGTGGCCGGGGAGTCGCGTGAGCGGATACTCACCGAGGAGGACCCCTCCTCGCCCAGCGCGGAGGGCAGCGGCCGCGCGGACGCGGAGATCGCCGTGCTCCGGCTCGCGCAACGGGACATCCGGGCCTCGGTGGTGCGGATCCCGCCCATCACCCACAGCGCCATGGACCGGACGGGCTTCGCCCGGATGCTGATCGCCATGGCCCGGGAGAACGGCTTCGCCGGCTACCCCGGGGACGGCGCGAACCGCTGGCCCGCCGGCCACACCCTCGACGTGGCCCGGGTCTTCCGGCTGGCGCTGGAGAAGGCACCCCCGGGCACCCGGTGGCACCCGGCGGGGGACGAGGGCATCCCGGTGCGCGAGATCGCGCAGAGCATCGGCGACCACCTGGGGCTGCCCACGAAAAGCGTTCCGGCCGACGAACTCCCGTCTTACTTCGGCCCGTTCATGGCGACGTTGATCGCGAACAACACGCCCGTGTCGACCGCCACCACCCGCCGTGTCCTCGGCTGGGTGCCGTCCCACCCCGGCCTCTTCGAGGACTTCGACAAGCTCGACTACTTCGACTGAGCGCCCGCAAAACTACTTCTCCTTCGTGTAGAGGCTCTCGATCTCCGTCGCGAAGTCCTTCATGACCGCCTCCCGGCGCAGCTTCATCGAGGGGGTCAGATGCCCGGACTCCTCGGTGAAGTCGACGGGGAGCATCGTGAAGCGGCGGATGGACTCGGGGCGGGAGACCAGCTTGTTGGCCTCGTCGACGGCCCGTTGCAGGATCGCCTGCAACTCCATGTCGTCCAGGAGGAGTTCCGGCGGCACCGGGTGCTTGCCGTTCATCTGGCGCCAGTGGGTGAGGCCGTCCCGGTCGAGGGTGATCAGCGCGCTGACGTACGGCAGTCCGTCGCCGACCAGCATCACCTGGGAGATCAGCGGGTGGGAGCGGAGCCAGTTCTCCATCGGGGCGGGGGCCACCGACTTGCCGCCGGCCGTGATCAGCATCTCCTTCTTGCGGCCGGTGATGGTGAGATAGCCCTCGTCGTCGAGTTCGCCTATGTCGCCGGTGGCCAGCCAGCCGTCCCGGGTCGCCGGGACGACCCCGCCCGCCTGCGGGTCCCAGTAGCCGCGCAGCACATGGTCACCGGCGACCAGGATCTCCCCGTCGGCGGCGATCCGGACCTTGGTGCCGGGCATCGGCCAGCCCACCGTGCCCAGCCGGGGTTTGAGGGGCGGGGTGACGGTGGTGGCGGCGGTGGTCTCGGTCAGGCCGTAGCCCTCGTAGACCTCGATGCCGGCGCCGGCGTAGAACGCGGCGAGCCGGCGGCCCAGCGGGGAACCTCCGCAGATGATGTGGCGGACCCGGCCGCCCATGGCGCTGCGGATACGGCGGTACACCAGCGGATCGTAGAAGGTGCGGGCGGTCTTCAGGGCGCGGCCGGGGCCGCTGCCGGTGCCGGTCTGTTTGGCCTCCAGGGCCTCGCCGTACCGCTGGGCGACCCCCGTGGCCCGGTCGAAGACCGAGACCCGGCCGCCCGCCTCCGCCTTCGCCCGGGCGGCGTTGAAGACCTTCTCCAGCATGTACGGGATGGTGAGGAGACAGGTCGGCCTGAAGGCGGCCAGATCCGGGAGCAGGTCCTCGGCCTTGAGGCTGGGGGCGTGACCGAGACGGACCCGGGCGCGGATGCAGGCGATCGCCACCATCCGCCCGAAGACATGGGACATGGGGAGGAAGAGGAGGACGGAGACCTCCTCGTCGTTGCGGGCCTTGAAGATCGGGTAGAGCAGCTCGATCGCGTTGTCGACCTCGGCGAAGAAGTTGCCGTGCGAGAGGGCGCAGCCCTTGGGGCGGCCGGTGGTGCCCGAGGTGTAGACGAGGGTGGCGATCGTGTCGGGGCCCAGCATGCCCCGCCGTACGCTCACTTCGGCGTCCTGGATGTGGCCGCCCGCCTCCGCGAGCCGGTCCACGTGCCCCTTCTCCATCACCCACAGGTGCCGGAGATCGGGCAGCCGGTCGAGTTCGGGGCCGAGCGCGGCGGCCTGGCCCGCGGTCTCGGTGACCAGGGCGACCGCGCCGGAGTCGTGCAGGATCCAGCGGGTCTGGAAGACCGACGAGGTCGGGTAGACGGGGACGGTCACCAGGCCGGCCGCCCAGGCGCCGAAGTCGAGGAGGGTCCACTCGTACGTCGTCCGGGCCATGACGGCGATCCGGTCGCCCGGCATCAGCCCTTCCGCGATCAGCCCTTTGGCGACCGCCAGCACCTGCGCGGCGAACCGGGCCGCCGTCACCTGCTCCCACCGGCCTTCGCCCGACTCCGGCTTGCGGCTGAGCACGATCGTGCCGGGATCCAACTCCGCGTTCTCGAAAGGCAGGTCGGCGAGCGAGCCGTGCCGCACCGGGGGCGCGAACGGCGGTACGGAGGCCTCACGCACCACCCCGCCCAGCCGCTGGACGAGGGGTTCGACCAGGATCGGCTTCCCGTCGTAGTCCGTGGCCTGGACCGCGGCACCCGGGGAGACGGGGGCGGCGTTCTGGAAAGACGAAGTGGACACGGGGCGGCTCCTCGGGCGTGCAGCGGGTGAACTGCTTGCTGCAAGTCGTACGCGCCTCGCGCACCGAGGCGTTCACCGGAACCGGGCCTCAGAAAGGGGTTACCGGCGGTTAGGTCTGGAGATCGTACGGGGCCGCTGTGGCGGGGTTGTGGGGTTTCGGGGATGGTACCGGGCCGGGCCTGTGCAATCCCGAAGGTTACGTGAGGGTCACTCACATTAACCGCCACCAGCGGCGATCACGGCCGTTCCAGGATCGCCGTCACCCCCTGGCCACCCGCCGCGCAGACGGAGATCAGGCCCCGCCCCGGACTCTCCCGCTCGGCCAGCGACTTGGCAAGGGTCGCGACGATCCGGGCGCCCGTGGCGGCGAACGGATGCCCGGTGGCCAGCGACGACCCGACGACGTTCAGCCGCTCCCGGTCGACGGCGGGCAGCCCGCGCTTCTCCCAGGCCGCCAGGGTCGCAAGCACCTGCGAGGCGAAGGCCTCGTGCACCTCGATCAGATCGAAGTCGGCCGCCAGGTCGAGCCCGGCCCGCTCCAGCATGCGCGGCACCGCATACGCCGGGGCCGTCAGCAGCCCGTCCTCGCCGCCCGCCACATCGCCGTATACGAAGTCGACGGCGGCGGTCTCGTGGGCGGTCAGGTACGCAAGCGGTTGCAGCCCGTGGGCGGCCGCCCAGTCGTCGGAGGCGAGGAGCACCAGCGCGGCGCCGTCGGTCAGCGGGGTCGAATTGCCCGCAGTCATGGTGGGGTCGGGGCCGTCGGTGCCGAACACCGGTTTGAGACGGGCGAGTTTCTCCGCCGTCGAGTCGGGCCGGAGGTTCTGGTCCTGGGACAGACCGCGGAACGGCACCACCAGGTCGTCGAAGAAACCGCGTTCGTACGCAGCCGCCAGCCGCCGGTGGCTGGTGGCCGCCAGTTCGTCCTGGGCCTGCCGGGTGATCCCCCAGGCACGGGCGGTCACCGCCGCGTGCTCGCCCATCGACAGACCGGTGCGGGGCTCGGCGTTGCGCGGGATGTCGGGGACGAGATGGGCGGGCCGGACCTTGGCGAGAGCCGCGAGCCGGCCACCGAGGGACTTCGCGCGGCGGGCTTGGAGCAGGATCCGGCGCAGCTCGTCGTTGACGCCGAGGGGCGCGTCGCTCGCGGTGTCCGCACCGCCCGCCACCGCCGAGTCGATCTGGCCGAGGGCGATCTTGTTGGCGGCGGCGACGATCGCCTGCAGTCCGGTACCGCAGGCCTGCTGGATGTCGTACGCCGGGGTGCGCGCGTCCAGCTTCGAGCCGAGGACGGTCTCGCGGGCGAGGTTGAAGTCACGGGCGTGCTTGAGGACGGCACCGGCCACGAACTCGCCGACGGCACCCGGCCGTTCGAGCCCGTACCGGTCGACGAGTCCGTCCAGCGCGGCCGTCAGCATCTGCTGGTTGGAGGCGGTGGCGTACGGACCGTCGGAGCGGGCGAAGGGAATCCGGGTACCCCCGATGACGGCGACCCGGCGAGGCAACGGCGGCGCGGGCTCCTGGGTGCTCATCTCGACCTCTCCTCACCCCGTGACATAGCATTACCTCCGGTAACCTTACTCCAGAGTAAGCCTGTGGGGGCTGGGACATGGCAGACCGCTATCTGAGTTTCACCGGCACCGCGCCCGGTCGTTTCCTCACCCGGAGGCTGGGGCTGCCGCAGCCGGCGCAGCTGGTCCGCTGGTCGGCCGAACGCCCTCGCCTCGAAGGCGGGTTGCTGCACCTGGCCGCCGGGAAGCCCGACCCCAACCTGGCGCCGGTGCTGGCCCGGACAGGGCTGCGGACGGGCACGGGCGCCGAGGACTCCCCCGTCGCCGTCGTCCTCGACGCCACCGGCGTACGGGACGTCGAGTCGCTCGGCGAGGTGCACGCGGCCCTGCACCCGGTGGTGCGGTCGGTGGCCGCGAGCGGCCGGGTCGTCGTGCTGGGCGCGCCACTCGACCCCGCCGACCACCACCAGGCCGCCGCCCAGCAGGCCCTGGAGGGGTTCACCCGGTCCCTGGGCAAGGAGATCGGGCGGGGCAGGACCGTGAACCTGGTGCGGCTGGCGGACGGGGAGGCCGCCGAGTCCACCCTGCGGTTCCTGCTCTCGCCCAGGTCGGCGTACGTGAGCGGGCAGGTGATCGAGGTCGGCGCGGGCGCCTTCGCCGTGCCGGACGACTGGGAACGGCCGCTCGCCGGGCGGACCGCGCTGGTCACCGGGGCCGCGCGCGGGATCGGCGCGGCCGTCGCCGAGACGCTGACCAGGGACGGGGCACGGGTGGTCGTACTCGATGTACCGGCCGCCGAGGCGGACGCCCGCGCGCTTGCCGAACGACTGGGGGGCAGCGCCCTCGCGCTCGACATCACCGCCGCGGACGCCGGGGCGCGGATCGCCGACGCGCTGCCCGAGGGCCTGGACATCCTCGTCCACAACGCGGGGATCACCCGGGACCGGCGGCTGGTCAACATGCCTGCCGAGCGGTGGAGTTCGGTCCTGGACGTGAATCTCGGGAGCGTGCTGCGTACGACGGACGCGCTGCTGGAGCGGGGGGTGATGAAGACCGGGGGTCGGATTGTCGCCACCGCTTCCATCGCCGGGATCGCCGGTAACGCGGGGCAGACCAACTACGGCGCCGGCAAGGCGGGGATCGTGGGATTGGTGCGGGGGCTGGCGCCCCGGGCGGCGGGCGAGTACGGGGTGACGGTGAACGCGGTCGCGCCCGGTTTTGTCGAGACGAAGATGACCGCCGCGATTCCGTTGGTCATCCGGGAGGCGGGGCGGCGGATGAACTCGCTGGCGCAGGGTGGGGTGCCGGGGGATGTGGCCGAGGTGACGGCGTGGCTGGTGCAGGGCGGGTCGGGGGCCGTCAACGGGCAGGTTGTGCGGGTTTGCGGGCAGAGCCTTCTGGGGGCGTGACCGTTGTGTGGCATGTGCGGGTGGGTGGGGGCTGGTCGCGCCCAGGCGGCGGCGGCCGCCTGTCGATACAGCCCCGCACCCCTGAAAACCTCGCCGGTGTTGAAAGGTGAACTCTGTGATCGTGCTCAGCAGCGCGCCCTCCCTCACCCCCCTTCTCGCTCGCGGTGCCCTGCGGTCGCCGTTCAAAAGGCCCGGCGCCGGTGTTGAATTTCCGCGTACCCGGCTGGTTCTCCCCGGCCTTCGGCCCGATCTCGGCAGGCTCGCCGCCTATGAACGTGTCTGCGGATTCGCCACCGGAGATGACGGGATGCCTGTCACCTATCCGCACGTGCTCGGGTTTCCCCTTGCCATGCGGCTGATGAGTGAGCGGGAGTTTCCGTTGCCCCTGCTGGGGCTTGTGCACACGTCCATCGAGATCTCGCGGTACGCGGAGATGCCGGCCGACGGGATCTACGAACTCTCCGTCCATGTCGCCGGGTTGAGTCCGCATCGGCGGGGGACCGAGGCCGTCCTCGTCACCGAGGTGCGGGGTGGCGAGGCCGTCGTATGGGAGTCGCGGAGCAGGTATCTGGCACGGCACCGGACCTCGCACACGGCCGAGGCCTCCCGGGAGGAGCCGGCGCCACTGCCCGCCGTCGCCGAGTGGCGGATCGCCGCGGACGTCGGGCGGCGGTACGGGGCCGCGTCCGGTGACCGGAACCCCATTCATCTGCACCCGCTCACCGCGCGGCTCTTCGGGTTTCCCAGGGCCATCGCGCACGGCATGTGGACCGTGGCCCGGTGTCTCGCCGCCCATGGGGTGCCCGAACGTGCGCGCGTGGAGGCGGAGTTCAGGGCGCCGGTGCTGCTGCCGGGGACGGTGACGTACGCGGCGGAGGGGGGACGGTTCGAGTTGCGGAGCGGGTCGGGGCGGGTGCATGTGCGGGGCGGTGTTCAGCCGCACCCCGGCTGATCGTTCACCCTGTGCTGTGCGGAGAAGGCGTTTGCGCCGGTGCCCAGGGGTGTCCGTCCATCAGGTTGCCCAGGCCCGCCCAGGCGAAGTTCATCAGGGTCGCCGCCGCCTCGTGCGCGGTGACCCCGGGGGTGCCGTTCGCCCAGGCGGCGAGTGACTCGGCGGCGCCGACCAGGGCCTCCGCGAGACCGGCGACCTCGCATTCGGGCAGGTCGGGGTCGCGGTGCGCCTCGCGGGCGGCGACGACGATGAGCTGGGTGACGAACGCGACGATCTCCTCGCGCATCGCGGCCACCTCGGCGGCGAACGGCTCGCCGTGGGTACGGGCCTGGAGATGCAGCACGGACCAGGCGTCGGGGTGGGCGGCGGTGTGGGCGAAGAACGCCTGGAGGCCGTCCCAGAGCTGGCGGTCGGCGGGCAGATCACGGTGGACGCCGGTGCGGACCGCCTCGGTCAGCGCCTTGGCCTCACGGCGGATGCACGCCGTGAACAGGTCTTCCTTGGAGTTCAGGTAGAGATAGACCAACGGCTTGGAGACACCGGCGAGTTCGGCGATCTCGTCCATGGACGCGGCCATGTACCCGCGCCGGCCGAAGGTCCGCACGGCGGCGTCCAGCATCTGCTGCTCCCGGACCGCCCGCGGCATCCGCTTGGTCTTCACGGCACCCATGGGGCAAAGCCTAGGGGGTGTCGTCTGGATCAGGTCGGCTGTGAGGTGCGGTACGTCTTGGCCGAGCCGAGCGGGGTCTGGTGCGTGCGGCTGCAAGGCGGAGGAGGCGTGGACATCAGCCTCCCCCATCGCGGCGGGCGACGCGGTGGGGGCACCCCGGTCGCGTCCCGCGAGGTGGTGTAAGCGATCATGCGCCTTGCCCTCCGCTACGCGGCTCGCGTCGATCTCTCCCTCGGCGCGGCGCGCGAAGTGCCCCGGTGAGGCGCCGGGACGTCCCCCGCCGGCCGAAGTGCCAGGCGTGACCTGCGAGTTCCGGTCCTTTGATCGCCTACACCACATGGCGGGACGCCACCGGCACCACCCCCGGCCGAAGGCTGAGGGGGCGTCGGCGAGTGACGACAACGCCGCTGGGCCCCCTCTGGGGGAAGTGCGTGCCAGACCCCGCGACGTCGGCGTGATCCAGACGACACCCCCTGAGTTGGGCCCGGGGGGTTGGGAGGCGGGCGTGCGGGTCAGGAGGTCTGGCTCTGGACCGGGGCCGTCGCCTCGTCGACCGCCTCGTCCTCCTGGCTGCGGTTGGCCTCGATGTTGGCCTTCATCCGGTCGACCCGCCGCGCGACCTGGACCGAGGCGCGGTCCCGCTCCTTGCGCAGCACGATGAAGCTGATCGGTGCCGACAGGACGAGGGAGAGCAGCAGGACCCACAGAAGGTTGGAGTCGCCGAAGCCACGCGGGAACGCGCCGGCGTAGACGAGGCCCCAGACGACAAGGAGGCAGCCCGCGAAGATCCCGAGGCGCATCAGCGTGTAGCGGAGCATCTCAATCCAGTCTTCCGATGACGAAAAGGGGCACCGTCCAGTGAAGCACGGCGCGGGACGGATCTTGCAGCGGGGTCAGCGGAGCGGCAGCAGCATGGTGATGTCGTCGCGGTCGTCGCCGGGGGCGACGCGGATCGCGGCGGGGACGCGGCCGACCTCCTGGTAGCCGCAGGAGCCGTAGAACCTCTCCAGGCCGTGCCCGCCGCGGCAGCCGAGGCGTATCGCGTCTATGCCGTCGAACCCGCGGGCCGCGTCCGCGGCGGCCGCGAGCAGGTCGCGGCCGTAGCCCTGTCCCTGGTGCTTCGGGTGCACCATCACCGTGTACAGCCACACCCAGTGCGTCATGAGCCGGTGCGTGTTGAAGGAGAAGAAGGCGGTCGCCGCGACCTGGCCGGTCTCGTCGTGGCCGACGAGGAGCCGGTGGCGGCCCTCGGCCATGGCGACGAGGTGCCTGACCAGTTCGGGGCGGATGTCCTCGGGGGTCACCGGGGCGACGAAGCCGACGGCTCCGCCGGCGTTGGACACGTCCGTCCACAGGTCGAGGATGCCGTCGCGGAGGGCGGGTGTGACGGCGGGATCCAGGGTGAAGGTAAGGGGCATGGGCGCATGGTATCTATTACGACAGCGCTTGTGCAGCCACCTTCAGATCGGCGACGAGTCCTTGGTAGGCCTGCTCCCGGTCGTCGGAGCGCAGCACGGAGGAGGGGTGGACGGTGGGCACGAGCCGCTCCGTCCGCCCGTGGATCTCCCGCTCCAGTACGGTCCCGCGTACGTCGCCGACCCGGAACGAGGACCCGAGCAGGGCCTTGCCCGCGGTGGCACCGAGGACGACGACCAGTTCCGGCGCCACGACGGTCAGCTCGGCGGCGAGCCAGGGGGCGCAGGCCGACATCTCCCGCAGGGTGGGAGGCTTGTGGATACGGCGCTTACCGGGTTCGGCCCGGGTGAACTTGAAGTGCTTGACGGCGTTCGTGACGTAGGCGTCGGCCGGGTCGATGCCGGCGTCTTCGAGGGCCTTGCCGAGCAGCCGCCCGGCGGGCCCGACGAAGGGCTCTCCCTGCCGGTCCTCCTGGTCACCGGGCTGTTCTCCGACGAGCATCACCCGGGCGTGCGCCTTGCCCTTCCCGAAGACGGTCTGGGTGGCGTCGCGGTGCAGGGGGCAGCCACGGCAGTCGGCGGCGGCCCGGCGGAGAGCGGCGAGGCTGAGCCGGTCGGGGAGGAAGGGGGCGGCGGTGTAGGCGTCCTCCGGCGATTTGGTGGCGGGCATGAGCACCGGGTACCCGCCGTGAGCCGCGTCAACTACATGGCTGCGCCCACCCCGCCGGGCTCACACCCGCATCGGCTGCGGGGACTCCCGACGGGCCGGGTCCGCACCGTCGTACTCGCGGATGATCTCGTACCGCGTGTTCCGCTCCACCGGCCGGAAGCCGGCGTCGCGGATGAGGTCCAGCAGGTCCTCGCGCGTCAGCTTGTTCGGCGTGCCGTAGTTGTCCGCGTCGTGGGTGATCTTGTACTCGACGACCGAGCCGTCCATGTCGTCGGCGCCGTGCTGGAGCGCCAGCTGTGCCGTCTGGACGCCGTGCATGACCCAGAAGACCTTGACGTGCGGGACGTTGTCGAAGAGGAGACGGGAGACCGCGAAGGTCTTGAGGGCCTCCGCCCCCGTCGCCATCTGCGTCCGCGCCTGGAGCCGGTTGCGTACCTTGCCGTCCTTCATGTCCACGAAGTCGTGCTGGTAGCGGAGCGGGATGAAGACCTGGAAGCCGTTCGTCTCGTCCTGCAGTTCGCGCAGGCGCAGGACGTGGTCCACCCGGTGGCGCGGCTCCTCGATGTGGCCGTAGAGCATGGTGCAGGGGGTCTTGAGCCCCTTCTCGTGCGCGAGCCGGTGGATGCGCGACCAGTCTTCCCAGTGCGTCCGGTGATCGACGATGTGCTGCCGGACCTCCCAGTCGAAGATCTCCGCGCCGCCGCCGGTCAGGGACTCAAGACCCGCGTCGATCAGCTCGTCGAGGATCTCCGAGGCCGACAGGCCGCTGATCGTCTCGAAGTGGTGGATCTCGGTGGCCGTGAAGGCCTTCAGCGAGACGTGCGGGAGGGCCGCCTTCAGTTCGCGCAGCGACCGCGGGTAGTACCGCCACGGCAGGTTCGGGTGCAGGCCGTTGACGATGTGCAGCTCGGTGAGGTTGTCGCTCTCCATCGCCTTGGCGAGCTTCACCGCCTCCTCGATGCGCATCGTGTACGCGTCCTTCTCGCCCGGCTTGCGCTGGAACGAGCAGTACGCGCAGGACGCGGTGCACACGTTGGTCATGTTGAGGTGACGGTTGACGTTGAAGTGGACGACGTCGCCGTTCTTCCGCGTCCGCACCTCGTGGGCGAGGCCGCCCAGCCAGGCCAGGTCGTCCGACTCGTACAGCGCGACGCCGTCCTCACGGGTCAGCCGCTCACCGGCCCTGACCTTCTCCTCCAGCTCACGCTTGAGTCCGACGTCCATGCCCGCACCACACCTCTCCACGACGACTCCGACAACCGTACGTCTACGCCTCTTCGGGCAGTTCCCCGACCCGGTTCTCCCACTTCGTGGACAACACGATGGTGGTACGGGTCCGGGAGACGCCCTTGGTTCCGGACAGCCGCCGGATGGTCTTCTCCAGGCCGTCGACGTCCGTCGAACGCACCTTGAGCATGAAGGAGTCGTCGCCCGCGATGAACCAGCAGTCCTCGATCTCCGGCAGGTCCCGCAGCCGCTGTGCCACGTCCTCGTGGTCGGCCGCGTCGGAGAGGGAGATGCCGATCAGGGCGATGACGCCGAGGCCGAGCGAGGCCGCGTTGACGGTGGCGCGGTAGCCGGTGATGACACCGGCCGCCTCCAGCCGGTTGATGCGGTCGGTGACGCTGGGTCCCGACAGTCCGACAAGGCGCCCCAGCTCCGCGTACGAGGCCCGGCCGTTCTCCCTCAGGGCCTGGATGAGCTGCCTGTCCACGGCGTCCATGCGATCGAAGCCTTCCGCTGAAAGTTCCCGAAGTAGATGAGAGGTACTGCAGAGGTGGTGCCGGGTACTGGTCCTGCCGGGTTGCGCTACTTGCCGCCGCCCCCGAGGTCGCCCTCCCAGCGGCGGTACAGCCGGTGCCCAACGCCCGCCGCGTCCAGCACCCGCCCGGCGACGAAGTCCACCAGGTCCTGGATGTGCGTGGCGCCCGCGTAGAAGGCCGGGGAGGTGGGGACGACGACCGCCCCGAGGTCGTCCAGGGTGACGAGGTGACGCAGGGTCTGACCGTTCAGCGGGGTCTCGCGGACGGCGACGACGAGCGGGCGGCGCTCCTTCAGGTTGACACTGGCCGCCCGCTGGAGCAGGTCCTTGGAGAGGCCGAGCGCGACCCCGGCGACGGCGGCGGTGGACGCCGGCACGATCAGCATGCCCCTGGTCCGGTACGACCCGGAGGACGGCCCGGCGGCCAGGTCCCCGGCGTTCCAGTACCGCACCCGCGCCAGGTCCACCTGGAAGGTCCCCGGCTTGCCGTCGGCGCCGCGGGCCAGCCATTCCCCCAGGTCGTCCTTCCAGTGCGCGTCCCGGAAGGAGATCCCGGTCTCGTCCAGCAGGGTGAGCCGCGAGGCCCGGCTGACCACCAGGTCGACGCTCTCCCCCGCCGTCAGCAGCGCACGCAGCACCGCGGCCGCGTACGGCGTACCGGACGCCCCGGACACCCCCACGATCCAAGGCACGCGCTGCGTTTCTCCTGCGTTCACACCTTGAGCGTACCGGCGTGCCCGACCGAGTTCAGGACGGGGCCGGGCGGGCCGACGGTACTCAGACCGTCAGGCCCCGGACCAGCAGGTCCAGCAGGGCGCACACGAAGAGGGCAATGCCGATGAAGCCGTTGACGCTGAAGAAGGCGCGGTTGAGGCGGGAGAGGTCGTGGGGGCGGACGATGGAGTGTTCGTAGGCGAAGGCGCCGGCGACGATCACCAGGCCCAGCCAGAAGAACCCGCCCGCGTCCGTCACCACGGCGTACCAGACGAACAGCCCCGTCGTCACCGCGTGGCACACCCGCGCGCCCCAGATCGCGGCCGGGACGCCGAAGCGGGCCGGGACGGACATGACGCCGATCTCGCGGTCGGTCGTCACGTCCTGGCAGGCGTAGATCAGGTCGAAGCCGCCGATCCAGATGCCGACGGCGAGGCCGAGGATCACCGCGTCCCAGGACCACTCGCCGGTGATCGCGAGCCAGCCGCCGATCGGGCCCATCGCCTGGGCCAGGCCGAGGATGGCCTGGGGGAAGTTCGTGAACCGCTTGCCGTAGGGGTAGACCACCATCGGGATCACCGCGACGGGCGCGAGGGCCAGGCATAGGGGGTTCAGGAGGGCCGCCGCGCCGAGGAAGACCACCACCGCGATCAGCGCGCCGGTCCAGGCGTGCCTCACGCTCATCGCGCCGGTGACCAGCTCACGGTGGGCCGTACGCGGGTTCCTGGCGTCGATCTCGCGGTCGATGATCCGGTTCACGGCCATCGCGAACGTACGCAGGCCGACCATGCAGATCGTGACCAGGAGCAGCCGCGCCCAGTGGATGTTCCTGTCCCACTCGAACATCGCGGTCAGCGCGGCGATGTACGCGAAGGGCAGGGCGAAGACCGAGTGCTCGATCATCACCAGGCGCAGGAAGGCCTTGGTGCGCCCGGGTTGCTGCGGGAGTGCCGCGGAGGCGGAGCTCACAGGCCGTACTCCTTCCAGCGGCGGTCGACCGTCGCCGCCGTATCCGGGTCCGACAGGACCATGTCCGGCCAGCCCCCGTCCCTGGTGTAACCCTCCTCGGGCCACTTCTTCGTGGCGTCGATGCCCGCCTTGCCGCCCCAGAACTGCTGGTAGGAGGCGTGGTCGAGGTGATCGACCGGGCCTTCGACGACCGTGAGGTCACGGGCGTAGTCGGTGTTGCCCAGGGCCCGCCAGGCGACCTCGTGCAGGTCGTGGACGTCGCAGTCGGAGTCGACGACCACGATGAGCTTGGTGAGGGACATCATGTGCGCCCCCCAGATCGCGTGCATGACCTTCTGCGCGTGCTTCGGGTACTTCTTGTCGATCGAGACGATCGCACAGTTGTGGAAACCGCCTGCCTCGGGGAGGTGGTAGTCCACGATGTCCGGGATGATGATCTTGAGGAGGGGGAGGAAGAATCGCTCGGTGGCACGGCCCAGGGGTCCGTCCTCCGTCGGGGGGCGGCCTACGACGATCGACTGCAGGAGCGGCCGCTTCCGCATCGTCACGCAGTCGATCTTCAGCGCGGGGAACGGTTCCTGCGGGGTGTAGAAGCCGGTGTGGTCGCCGAAGGGGCCCTCGGGCAGCATCTCGCCCGGCTCCAGCCAGCCCTCCAGGACGACCTCGGCGTTCGCCGGGACCTGGAGCGGGACCGTCTTGCAGTCGACCATCTCGATCCGCCGGCCCGCGATGAACCCGGCGAACAGGTACTCGTCGATGTCTCCGGGGAGCGGGGCGGTCGCGGCGTAGGTCACGGCGGGCGGGCAGCCGAAGGCGATCGCGACGGGCAGCCGCTCTCCCCTCCTCGCCGCCACCTGGTAGTGGTTGCGGCTGTCCTTGTGGATCTGCCAGTGCATGCCGATCGTGTTCCGGTCGTGCCGCTGGAGCCGGTACAGGCCCAGGTTGCGGATGCCGGACTCGGGGTCCTTTGTGTGGGTCAGGCCCAGGTTGAAGAAGGAGCCGCCGTCCTGCGGCCAGGTGAACAGCGCCGGGAGTTGGTCCAGGTCCACGTCGTCGCCGTGCAGGACGACCTCCTGGACCGGGGCCTCCTTGACCTTCTTCGGCGGTACGTGGGCCATCGCGCCGAGCTTCCCGAAGGCCTCCCGGACGCCCACGAAGCCGTGCGGGAGTTCGGGGCGCAGCAGCCCGCCGATCTTCTCGGAGATCTCGCCGTACGACTTCAGGCCGAGGGCCTTGAGCAGGCGCCGGTCGGTGCCGAAGACGTTCATGGCGAGGGGCATGCTGGAGCCGCGCACGTTCTCGAAGAGCAGCGCGGGTCCGCCCGCCTTCTGCACCCGGTCGACGATCTCCCCGACCTCCAGATACGGGTCGACCTCGGCCTTGACACGCTTGAGGTCTCCCTCGCGTTCCAGTGCCCGGAGCAGGGAGCGAAGATCGTCGTAAGCCATGCGTCCCAGTATCGGCCACCCGGGGTCCCGGCCCGGTCACCGCCCCCTGTGATACCCCCTGCGATACTCGGCGGCCGTGACAGTCCGCCGCCGGATCCGCCGGACACCGCTGCTCGCCCTGCTGCTCGTGCTCGCCGCCTGTGCGCCCCGGCAGGAGGCCGGTGGCTCGTCCGTCTCGCCGCTGACCCCCCTCCGAGTCGAGGCGACCCGTCATGCCCGCGGCCCCGTCACCGGACGTCGCCCACCCGCTACCCTGGCCGCCATGCTCAGGTATCTGCCTTTTCTGCTGGTCCTCGCGTTGTGGATCTACGCCTTCGTGGACTGCCTGAACACCCCCGAGGACGAGGTCCGCGCCCTGCCCAAGCTGGCCTGGGTGTTCGTCATCCTGCTCTTCGGCGAGGTGCTGGTCGGCCCGGTGGCCTGGCTGGTCGCGGGCAGGGCACGGCAGCCGCGCGAGCGGTGGGTCGCGCCGGACGACAACCCGGAGTTCCTGAAGTCCCTGAAGCCGGACGATCCGCGCACCGACTGATCAGGCGCGGGTGTCCGCCCGGTCCATGAGCTGGGCGGTGGCCGCCCACAGCCGGCGTTCCCGCTCGCGGTCCCGGGCGACCGGCCGTACCTCCCGCACCTTGTCCTTGACCACGAACGCGCCGTCGCGCAGGCGCGCCCACTCGTCGTCGAGCGCGATCGAGGCCAGCTGGGGCCCGGAGCGTTCCGCGGTGGACACCCCGGGGAGCCGGGCGAGACCCCGCCCCATCGCCTGAGCGGCCGCGGGCATTCCCCGGCCCAGCGCGGTGCCGGGCATCCAGCCCGGCTCGAACACCGAGACGTTGATGCCGGACCCGGCCTGGCGCTGGAGTTCGTGGGCGTAGTAGAGGATCGCCAGCTTGGCGTTGGAGTAGGCGACGCCGGAGGCCTTGAAGCCCGGTTTCTTCGCTCCGTTCGCGGGCCTGGCGAGCTCCAGGGGATCGTGCCACTCCGCGCCGGGCACGCCCATGATCCGCCGGGGGAGGTTGGCGTGGTAGGTGTTCGAGCCGAGCAGCACGACACGGGCGGGCGCGGTGAGTGAACCGAGCAGATCGCCGATGAGCTGGGCGTGGGCGAGGTAGTTCACGGCGAACGTCAGCTCGTAGCCGTCGGCGGAGGCGGTGCGGGTGTCGGCCGACATGGCGCCCGCGTTGGCGATCAGCGCGCGCAGCGGCCGTACCGCCCCGGCGTCGAGCAGGTTCCGGACGGTGGCCGCCGCGGCCCGCACATCGGCGAGCCGGGCCAGGTCGCAGCCGATCTCGCGGACCTGCGCGCCCCGCGCCCGGGCTTCGTCGGCGATCCGGGTGAGCTCCGGTCCGCCGCGGCCGACCAGCAGCAGGTCGGGGCGTGCGCCGTCCGGACGGCCGGCCAGAGCGAGGGTGGTGGCCCGGCCGAGGCCACGGGTCGGGCCGGTGATCAGTACGGTTCCGGTTTCTGCGGTGGTGGTCATGCTCCGAGCGTCGGAGAAGGCGGGAGGGGCAGCCAGCCGCCCCCTTGTCATAGGACTGCCGGGGCCAGGACAAGGAGTGGGCCGCCGCGCACACTGAGCGTGTGGACAACTGGGAGTTCGGCCGTATGGTGCGCCGCTGGCGTGATCGTGTCGCGCCCGAGACCGTCGGTATTCCGGCCGGCCGGCGCCGGCGGGCGACCGGGCTGCGGCGCGAGGAGCTGGCAGGGCTCGCCGGGATCTCGGCCGACTATCTGACCCGGCTCGAACAGGGTCGCTCGACCGCGCCCTCGGCACAGGTGGTGGAGGCGCTCGCGCAGGCGCTGCGCCTGTCGGACCCGGAGCGTGACCTGCTCTTCCGGCTCGCCGGTCACACCACCCCCGGCCCCGACGTCGTCCCGTCCCGGGTCACACCGAGCGTGCAGCGGCTGCTCGACCGGCTGTCGTACACGCCGGTCGTGGTGTACGACGCCACCTGGACGCTCGTCCTCGCCAACGCGCCCTTCGACGCGGTGATGGGCGAGACCTCGTCCTGGCGCGGGATCGAGCGCAACGCCATCTGGCGCAACCTCCTCGGCCCCGGCAACCGGGTCGTGCACACCGCCCAGGAGCAGGCCGACCACGAGGCGCGGCTCGTCGCCGACCTGCGGCTGACCGCCTCCCGCTACCCCGCCGACCGGACGCTACGACGGCTGGTCGCCGAACTCACCGCCCAGAGCCCGCGGTTCGCCGAACTCTGGGACGCGGACGGCCCGCCCCCGCTCCCCGACCCGTCGAAACAGAAGGTCGTCGACCATCCGGCGGTCGGCCGGATCACCCTCGACTGCGACACCCTCTTCGTCGTCGGCGACGACCTGCGTATCTCGGTGTACACCGCCGAGCCCGGCACCGAGGACGCCGACCGCCTCGCGCTCGCCGTCGTCCTGGGCACCCAGTCGCTCGTCGAGTGACCCCGCCGCTGGAACACCTGCGGCGGAACGGGACCTGAACAGCGCCGGCCTGACAGGCTGTCACGACATACCGAGGCCGGCGTATCCCTGGTAGCGCGCCCTGTGGGGTGTGCTCACCCGCTCGGATGCGCTCGGCGAGCAACGGGTTGCGGGGCTGTGCATGGTGAGTCCATGAACACTTCACCTCGCCTCAAGAAGGCTGTTTCCAGGATTCCGCGAGCGTTCGCGGTGAGTGCCGCCGTGGGCATCGCTTGTGCGGCGGGTATGGCAACCGCCACGTCCGCCGTGGCCGCGACGCCCGCCACGCACGCCGCCGCGAAGGTCACCCCAGCCCACGGCCACGGCGGCGGGGAGGGGGACGACATGCAGTGCGGCAATGGCCTCCTCCCCATCCTGAACTTCTGTAACTGACGGACAACTGAAGAAGTCCACCCACCCACACCAGGGCGGTCAGGAACAGGGGCATGACCCCTCTCCCTGACCGCCCTGCCGACCGTGCTGCCGCCGGAGTGAACCGGCCCGGCTACAGCGGGAGGTGGGCGGAGCGGCGCCGCCTATCCACGGACCTTCACCGTCACGGTGTATCGGCCCTCGTCGCCGGTGCAGCGGCGGGCCTCGCCGCAACTGGTGCGGTGGGCTGTGATGTCTGCCGAGCCGGCCCGTGCGGCGCGCAGGGTGAGTTCGACAGTGCCGCATCCGGAGCCCGGGACACAGGTGTGGGCCGGTGCGACCCGCGAGGTGCCGACGGCGGTCAGGACATCCGGCGTTCCGCTGGTGAGGCCGGACCAGTAGGTGTTGTGCAGCGTGACCACCAGCGAGGTGCCCACCATGGCCGAGACAGTGGTGTGGTTGGCGCGCTCGTCCAGCCGGAGAGGTGCTGGCGCCTGCGTGGTCGGTGCGGCGGACCGCGCGGCGTCGGAGCCGCAGCCCGAGATGGCGGCGAGAGCCAGGCAGGCGGCGAAGCGGAGTGCGAAGTGGGTGCGCGGGGACGCCATGAACGAGACCCCTTCCAGGCGGTTTGCGTCGATGGGACGGTTCCGCCCCGGCCGGGGTTCCCTGCCGGGGCGGAACGCGTCGTGCCGTGCCCAGGGGGCCTGGTGGGTCAGGAGGCGTTGAGGGCGGTGTCGTCGACCACGAAGCTGGTCTGCAGGCTGGAGTCCTCGGTGCCGGTGAACTTCAGCGTGACCGTCTGACCGGCGTAGCTGGAGAGGTTGAAGGACTTGAGCGCGTAGCCACTGGCCGCGTTCAGGTTGGAGTAGGTGGCCAGGGTGGTGCTGCCGACCTGGACGGTCAGCTTGTCGTAGGCCGTGGTCGTGGTGGTCTCGGCGGTGTCGATGTGCAGGTAGAAGGAGAAGGTGGCGCTGCACCCGGCGGGGATGGTCACCGACTGGGACAGGGTGTCGGTGTGGGTGCTGCCGTAGCCGTCCAGCCAGGCCTTCCAGCTGCCGGAGTGGGCGGCCTCACCGCTGGAGTTGTCGACGACGCCGCTGCTGGCTGTCCAGGGGGAAGCGGTGCCCGTCTCGAAGCCCGGGTTGCCGAGCTTCTGCCCGGCGCCGGTGCAGCCACCGCCGCTGGTGCTGACGGTCCAGGTGAACGAGGTGCTGCCGGAGGCGCCGGTACCGTCCGTGGCGGTGACCGTGACGGAGGAGGTGCCGGCCGTGGTCGGGGTGCCGCTGATCTTGCCGCTGGAGGAGATGCTGAGCCCGGCCGGAAGCCCGGTCGCGGTGTAGGTGAGGGTCTGGCCGGAGGCGGAGTCGGAGCCCGTCAGCTGGAGGGACACGGCGGTGCCCACGGTGCTGCTCTGGTTCCCGGGGTTGTTGACGGTGACCGTGTTCCCGGTGCTGCCGCCGACGATCGCGTGGGTGATGGCGCACGAGTTGGTGTCGTTGGACCAGCTGGCCTGCTCGGCGAAGGTGCCGGTGCCCATCGTGACGTTCGCCGCTCCACCCGTGCTGCCCGGCGAGATCCAGGCGCATTCGTCGGCGTTCTCCTGGCCGTTGTACGAGCTGCCGGTGTGGTTGGTCCAGCCGCCGGCCGGGTTCTGGTCCGACATCATCTCCTGCCACTCGTGGCCGAGCGTCATGGTCCAGCCGTCGAGTGTGCCGGGCGAGTTGACGAACCCGACGCCGCAGCCGGCGCCCGAGTCCATGTTGTACGGCTGGTTGCTGAAGGCGATGTCGCCGACGGTCGAGGAGACCGCACCACCGGTCAGCGTGGTGTCACCGTTCCAGTCGTGCCAGGCGCAGTACTGGCCCTGGTAGCTGTCCGGGTTGGTGCCGTGGGGCGACAGGATCACGTAGTACGCGTCGCGGTTGGCGGCGGCCGTGGTGTTGCCGAAGTGGCTGGCCGCCTTCACGGCCTCGACACCGAGCTGGTGCCCGGTGGCGGCACTCGGTGACGCGGCCGAGTTGTCGTACCAGGCGCCGGCGAGCACGCCGCCGCTCTGGTACGGGACGAAGTTGGCGTTGGAGGGACAGCTGGTGGCGCCCGAGGCGACGTTGGGGCCGTCGCACCACTGGGTCAGGTCGGCGGACCACCGCTCGTTGCCGGTGCCGATGCCCTTGAACATCTCCTGGGCGACGGGGGCGGCGCCCGCCGAGTCGCCGGAGAAGGTCAGGTCTCCGCTGCCGTTGGTGCTCTGTGTGCCCCACTGCGTGCCGTAGAACACCAGGTAGACCTTCGAGTGGCCACTCTGGACACCGATGCCGTCGATGCCGCCGCCGTAGGACAGCGTCTCCGGCCCGGTCGCCGCGGTCGCGGCCGGGTGGGCGGCAGCCCAAGCCTTCATCTTGGCGTGCTGCTGGAGGGTCGGCACCACGCCGTGCCGATACGCGTGCTGGTGCGCGGGGCTGTAGGGGTTGGCGACGGAGGTGCTCGGCGCGGGGGATGCCGTCGGTGCGGCGGCCGCCTGGGGCGCGGCGGCCAGCATGCCGCCGTTGATCAGGGCCGCGGCCGACAACAGGGCGGTGGCCCCGCGGCGGGTGAGCCGTCGGAGCCGGTCGGGTCTCGCGTGGTCGTTGTTCTGCGATCGCAAGAGACTGCCCTCCATGGGGATCCATGCTCATGTGTCAAGAGCATGACAATTGATCGCTTTCGGACGGCACGTATCACTGTGCCGGTGGGCTGTGAGTGGCGCGCGTCCTTGGCTGTGAGCTGTCACCTCGTCAGTGGTGGCCTGGCCGAAAATAGTGACCCCCACCCCAAGGCAGTACCGGGCATTGGTAAAACCTGTGCTTCAACTGTGGATTTCTCAAGCGTCAACCATCACGCGAGGGACGGGAGTTGACTTACGGGACCCTCGGGGAGACGGAGCGGCGGCGCCCCCACGGCCGGCGGGAGCCGTGGGGGCGCCTGGTCCTACCGCGTGACCGCTGTCGGGTCAGCCGCGGGGTACGACCATCGACTGGACGTCGGACAGGCCACGCCAGTCGTTGGACGCGACCGTGGCGTGCGCCTTGGCCAGTTCGGCGATCCGGGCCCGGGCGTCCGCGTCCGAGGGGTTGGTGGCGTCCAGGGTGGGCGGCACGTTCTGGGCGTCGGTCATGATCAGCAGGTAGTGGTGGGTGTCGTACCAGCTCGTGTCGATGGAGCCGCCGAGGTACGTGGCCGCGTCGCCGTCGAACGCCACGAACCAGGGGCGCAGCGAGGTGTCGGAGTAGCGGGTGCGCGGGTCGCCGGCCTGGGCGTTGTGGACCGAGGGGAAGATGTTCGCCTGTGCGGTCTTGCCCTGGGTGTGCAGGTCACGCAGGTAGCCCGCGTACTCCTTGTCCGTCCACAGGGTGTCGGTCGGGTTGTTCTCCTCGACGGTGCCCGGAATGATCTCGAAGATCACCTTGCCGGCGAGCGCCTGCCGGGTCGGCCAGTTGTTGGCGGCGGCCGCGTCGTCCAAGGTGGCGTACTGGCCGCCGCCGGCCTTGTTGAGCAGGTCGTTCGGCTTGAAGACCAGGTTGCCGAGGTGGCTGCTGATCGACTGGTCGAGCTTGGCCGGGCTCATCCCGAGGCTGGCCTGGAAACCGGCCTTCATCTCCAGCTTGATGATCAGCGGGGCATGCCCCGGGTGCGCGCCGAGCCAGACCCGTACGTCGTCCAGGCAGCTTTCCAGGTCCTTGTTGGCGCCGCCGGTGTAGAGATCGGCGGGGGTGGACGCGTTGACGCAGTTGTTGCTGTTGCTCGTCGGGCTGTCGTGGCTGACCTTCCACTCCTGGGTGAAGAAGTCGTCCCAGACGTCGAGTTCGATCATCGAGGTGCCCGTGTCGAGCGCCTGCGCGAGGTAGGTGAACGCGGCGGGGTCATAGGTGTTGTGCAGGCCGGACGTGGTGGCGCCCGAGAGCGGAAGCGTTTCCGTTCCGGTGGTGCCGGCGACTGCCGTGCCGCCGCCAACGCCGAGGATGGGGAACGCCAGGCAGACGGCGAGCGCGCCCATCAGTGCCGTACGCAGTCCAACGGAAACCCGGCGGTTCGACTGACCGGTCACGTGTCCTCCAGTGAGTGGCTTTGTGTCAGGACGTTGACGGCCACGCATGAATCGACGGAGACATGACACGTAATGCGGTGGGGACTTCCGCTGTCAGCTTCATCGCTCCAGCGGTATGCGGAAGTCGGTCAGCGCCGGACGCCACCCACGAACGCGGCCCAGGCGCTCCGCGCGATGAGCAGGACCGGGCCGTCGGGGTTCTTGCTGTCACGGACGGGGACGACGGAGGTGAACTCGGGGGCGAGTTCGAGGCACTGCCCGGCGTCGTCGTCGCTGTAGCTGCTCTTGATCCAGGTCGCCGCACTCAGCTGGTGATGGGTCATGGTCGCCGTACTCCTTCATCAACTTGCCGATCAGAGCGGCGGATTCACGAGTCGACAGGGTGTCCGCCCTGAGCACATCATAAATTCGGCTCATCGCGGCATAGACCTCCGGGTCGTTGTTGAAGTAGCCATGACTCAACGACTCCGTGTAGATCCAGCGTTCGGCGTCCGGCATGGTGACCAGCGACACCGGGCGGTTGGGGCGCACCAGGTCGAAGCGACCGGCCGGGGCCATCTGGATGCGGATGTTGGGGAGTTGTCCCAAGCTCAGCAGGTGCGCGCACTGATCCCGCATCACGGCGGGACTGCCCACCGCATGACGCAGACAGCTCTCGTCCAGCACGGCGACGAACATGGGTCCCCCTTCGGCGAGGTAGCGCGGCTGTCGGCCCAGCCGGGCCCTGACCCGGTTTTCGAGCAGTTCACCGGAGGCTCGCCGAGAGAGCAGAGCCCGCGCGTAGTCCGGTGTCTGCAGCAACCCAGGCACGACCATGGTCTGGTACTGGTACATCGCGACGGCCTTTGCCTCCATCTCCACCCACCGCCCGAACCAATCCGGATGCTCCACCTGCGGATACCAGTCCACCCGCCCCCATAACCGCATCAACACCCCACCCGTGCGCAGGACTTCGTCGCACTTCTTCACGAACGAGTCCTGCGGTACCCGCGTCCCCGCCTCCACCCGCGCCACCAACGACCGGTCGCACGGGATCTGTTTGGCCAGCGCCTCCTGGGAGAGGAACGCGGCCTCGCGGAAGTGCCGCAGCAGCTCTCCGAAGAACTCGGCATTGGTGGTCACAACTCTGGCCCCCTCCGTGACAGCGCCCGGTGGCACACCTCAGGCATTGATACCGACGGTGCCCGTCCGCGACGCTCGATACACCCAGAGTTACGAAGTGGCGTCGGAGCGCACATGACTGAACACACCGAAAACGGGATCGAAGCGGGAACGGTCGTTTACGACACCCGTATGAACAAGGTCGGCGAGTACCAGGGCAAGGCAGGGCCGTACGCCTCGCTACGGCCGCTCGGCGGCGGCCGGGAGTGGGAGGCGCGGCCGGAGTCGATCCGCCCGGCGACGGCGGAGGAACGGCTCAGCGCTGAGGTGCGGGCCGCCAACCACCGTTCCAGCGGGTTCGCTTACCCGGTCATGGACGCCCCGGCCCCGGAACCGGTGCCCGGCTGTGCCGCCTGCGCGGAGTTCGCCGCGCAGCGGGAGGACGCCGCGGCGCGGTCGGACGCCAGTACCGCCACCGACGCCGCCGTGCTGCTCCGCAGGCACCTCCGCCGGGACCACTGGGGCACCCGTCCCCGCCGCATCTTCCGTTTCGTGCCGTACCTGATCGCCCAGGACGACACCGCCGAACCGGAGTACGAGGCGTACTGCGTGTCCGGGGAGGAAGCGGACTGCGGGGCGGCGTCCGGGCCGTGCGGGTCTCCGGAGGCCGTGGAGGAGTGGCAGCGCCGGCACACCCAGGAGACCCGGCACCTGCGTTACCGGCGCAGCTTCAGCGACTACGCGGTGCTGGAGCCGCAGGCCGCCGCCCGCTAGCAGGACGGGGTGTCCGGCAGGTGATCCTTCGCCCACTCGCCGAGTTCCTTGAGGGAGGGCCCAAGCGCGGCGCCCGCCGCCGTGAGGCGGTAGGAGACGCGCAGCGGGGGCCCTTCGTCGACCTCGCGTACGACGAGTCCCGCGGCGCCGAGTTCGGCGAGGCGGTCGGAGAGCATGCGTTCGCTGATGCCGGGGATGGCGCGGCGGAGGCTCGCGAAGTGGGCGGGCTGGCCCATCAGGACGGACAGGATCGGGCCGTTCCAGCGCTTTCCGAGCACCTGGAAGACGCGCGTGATGCCGGCGTCCACACCTTTGCACTGTCCCGAGTCATGGGCCTGCTCCACCGCCATGGAATCAGGGTACAGGCCCACCACGAGATAGGGGTAAAAAAAAGTAAGTACCTATGTTATCTATAGCTGAGTACGAATTCTTAGCCCCCGCGTCTCGCGCAGGGCTCGTTTTCCCGCTGTCTGGAGACACCCATGGCCACCCTTCTTCACATCGACTCGTCACTCCTCCCGGGCGAGGCCTCCGCCTCCCGTGCCGTCACGGACGCCTTCCGCACTGCCTGGCAGGAGCAGCACCCCGGCGGCACGGTGATCTACCGCGACCTCGCGGCCGACCCGGTTCCGCACATCACCGCGGCCGCCCACAGCGCCGGTTTCGCCGATCCCGCCACGCACACGCCCGAGCAGGCGGACGCCTTCGCGGACCGGGTGAAGCTGATAGAGGAACTGGAGCAGGCGGACGCGGTGCTCATCGGCGCTCCGATGTACAACTTCACGATCCCGTCCACGCTCAAGGCGTGGCTGGACAACGTGGTCATGTTCGGCCGCACGATGGGCGAGACCCCGTCCGCCAAGGGCACGCCGGTCACCGTCGTCGCCAGCCGCGGCGGCTCGTACGCGCCGGGCACTCCGCGGGAGCCGTTCGAGTACGTCCAGAACTACCTGGCCGCGGTGCTCGGCGACGGCCTCGGCCTCGAAGTCGACTTCATCGTGCCGGAGCTGACCATGGCCCCGCAGAACCCGGCGATGGCCGAGCTCGTCCCGCTCTACGAGGCCTCCCGTGAGCGGGCCCTGCAGGAGGCGGCGACCAAGGGCAAGACCCTGGCGGAGCGTCTCGCCGCGTAGCCCCGGTCCACCGTGGATCGCGCGGGTTGCACCGTGGATTGCGCCGATCGGCCCAGCAGCACATGCGGTCCCGGTTGCGGGCGGTTGTGATGGACGCGTTCTCACCCCCTAACAGGAGGCCTTCATGCGCATCCGAGCCCTCGCCGCCACCGGCGCTCTCGCCACGGCTCTCGTCCTCGGCGGCACCGCCGCCGCCTACGCCGACGGTGGCACCGGCGCCAGCGCCAGCGGCACCGCGGTCGGCAGCCCGGGCGTACTGTCGGGCAACGTCGTCCAGATCCCGATCTACATCCCGATCAACGTGTGCGGCAACACCGTCAACGTCCTCGCCCTGCTCAACCCGGCGGCCGGCAACGTGTGCGTAAACGGCTGACGGACGACCCGTCAGCTCCAGTACGGGGAGCTCCGGAGGCGACGAGCCTGCGGCGCTCCCCGCGTGCGTGCAGGGTGTACGCCGGTGGGCCGTCCGGAACGGACAATGCGCCCCTGGGCCGGACCGGGCGCGATCCCGACACTTACCTCGTATGACGACTGCTCCCGCCGGTTCCACCACCAGTATCGCGCCCGAGTACGGCGACCGGGTCATCGCCGTGGAGGCGGCGGGCTCGGAACCGATCCCCGACGCCGAACGCCACGGCAGCCCGCTCCAGCTCCTGTGGACCTGGGCGTCCCCCAACATCGAGTTCGCGACCGTCTACATCGGCGTGATCGCGGTCCTCTTCTTCGGCCTGGACTTCTGGACGGCGACCGCCGCGATCCTGCTGGGCACCGCGATCGGCGCGGTCACGCAGGGTGTGCTGTCGCTGGACGGGCCGCGGTTCGGCGTCCCGCAGATGGTGATAGGGCGCTTCTCCTTCGGCTACCTCGGCAACATCCTGCCCTCCGCCGCCAACGGCCTGCTCGCGGGCGTCGGCTGGTTCGCGGTGAACAGCGTGAGCGCCGCCTTCGCCCTGAACACGCTGACCGGCCTGCGACCGCTCCCCTCCCTCCTCCTGGTCGTGGTCGCGGAGATCCTGATCGGGTTCATCGGCCACAACTTCGTGCACACCTTCGAGAAGTACGCGTTCCCGGCCCTCGCGGTGGTCTTCCTGCTGGCCGGGGTGTGGACCTTCAAGGACGCGGACCTCGGCGGGGGCGGCTCGGGCGGCGGCGTCGGCGGCTTCCTGCTCGCGTTCAGCGCGGCCTGGGGGTACGCGGCCGGCTGGAACCCGTACGCCACGGACTACTCGCGCTACCTCCCGCGCACGGCCGGCAAGGTCAAGACGATCGTCTATCCGGCGCTGGGCCTGTTCGTGTCGGTCTCGATCGTCGCGGTCATCGGCGCGGCCTCGGCGACGATCGTCGCACCGAAGGACGCCACCCCGACGGCGGCCTTCACCGGCCACCTGCCCGGCTGGCTCGGCGACCTGGTGCTGCTCGCCATCATGCTGGGCGGGGTCTCGGCGAACGCCCTCAACGTGTACTCCGGGGCGATCTCCATCGCCTCCTTCGGCCTGAAACTCCCCACGTGGCTGAGCCGCAGCGCGCTGGTCGTGGTCTCGGGCATCGCCGGTACGGCGGCGGCCTGGGCCTCGCTGGACGACGCGGGGGCGGCGTACGAGGCGTTCCTGCTGGTCATCGCGTACTGGGTGGCGCCCTGGCTGGGGGTCGTGCTGGTCGAGCGGTGGCTCCAGGGCCGTACGGCGACCGACGCGGAACTGGCCGGCCGGCTGACCGACCGCTCCTTCACCAACTGGCCCGGTCTCGCCGCCCTGTTGATCGGCGTCGCGGTCTCCGTCCCGCTCTTCTCCAACCAGGAGGACTTCGTGGGCTGGGTGCCGAAGCACCACCCCGCCTTCGGCGACATCACCCCGGTGGTCGGCTTCGCGGTGAGCGCGCTGCTGTACGCGGCGCTGCGGCGGCGCCCGCGGGCCTCCTAGACGAGTCTTTCCGAACACGGTCAGTGGTCATAGGCGGTCAGTGAGCGGCTGACCGCCTGCCCGGTCTGGAAGTTGTGCCAGATCGCGG
>NZ_JBEOTA010000040.1:0-59468 GCF_040303265.1 Streptomyces sp. NPDC096040 | reverse complement strand
GGGAGGCCGTGTACGTCACCTCGTACGGGACCTGGAACGATCATCCGTTCGAGACGAGCCACGAGAAGGACCGTCACCCTTGACATGTGACCGACGCCCAAGAGACCGCAGCAGACAGTTCACTGCGCACCACCGGGGGCACTCCTCCGGACGACGCCGGGTCTTCTGTGACGGGGGCGCCGATCCCTTTGCTGGAGCCGCGTGAGGGCATTCCGCCCGTGGTCGTGGACGAGACCGCGCTCGCCCGGGTGATCGCCGCGTTCGCCGCGGGCTCCGGTCCCGTCGCCGTCGACGCCGAGCGCGCGTCCGGCTACCGCTACGGGCAGCGCGCCTACCTCGTCCAGCTGCGCCGCGAGGGCGCGGGGAGCGCGCTGATCGACCCCGTCGCCTGTCCCGATCTTTCCGGCCTCGGCGAGGCGCTGGCCGGCGTCGAGTGGGTACTGCACGCGGCCACCCAGGATCTGCCCTGCCTGCGCGAGATAGGTATGGTTCCCAGCAGCCTGTTCGACACCGAGCTGGCCGGGCGCCTCGCCGGGTTCCCGCGGGTCGGGCTCGGCGCGATGGTCGAGAGCGTCCTCGGCTTCGTCCTCGAGAAGGGCCACTCCGCCGTCGACTGGTCGACCCGGCCGCTGCCCGAGCCGTGGCTGCGGTACGCGGCGCTCGACGTCGAACTGCTCATCGACCTGCGGGACGCGCTGGAGAAGGAGCTGGACCGGCAGGGAAAGCTGGAGTGGGCGCGGCAGGAGTTCGACGCGATCGCGTCCGCGCCGCCGGCGGAGCCGAGAAGGGATCCCTGGCGCCGGACGTCCGGGATGCACAAGGTGCGGCGGCGCCGGCAGCTGGGCGTGGTGCGGGAGCTGTGGGAGACACGGGACCGGATCGCGCAGAAGCGGGACGTGTCGCCCGGCAAGGTGCTCAGTGACGCGGCGATCGTGGAGGCCGCGCTCGCACTGCCGGCGAATGTGCACGCCCTCGCGGGGCTGAACGGCTTCGGGCACCGGATGGGGCGGCGCCAGCTGGAGCAGTGGCAGGCGGCGGTGGACCGGGCCAAGGCGCTGCCGGACGCCGGGCTGCCGCTGCCGGGGCAGCCGGTGACGGGGCCGCCGCCGCCACGGGCGTGGGCCGACAAGGATCCCGCGGCCGCGGCTCGGCTGTCCGCGGCGCGGGCCGCGGTGTCGGCGCTGGCCGAGCAGCTCGCCATGCCGCAGGAGAACCTGATCGCGCCGGACACGGTGCGCAGGCTCTGCTGGGAGCCGCCGAAGGTCGTGGACGCCGAGACGGTGGGGGCGGCTCTGGAGGGGTACGGCGCGCGGCCGTGGCAGGTGGAGCAGGTGACGCCGGTGTTGGTGACGGCGCTGTCCGCCTAGGCCGGCCCGCCCGGGCCGCTCGTTCGGGACCGTGGTGCGCTGCTTCTGCGGCCCGTCAGGGACGTCGAGATCACGCCAAGGTTCCGCAGGGCCTGCAGAGGAAGGGGGATGCAGAAGTCGTTGCAGACGGCATGCCCGCCGCGCGCGGAGGACGGGCCCGCAAGCCAGGCCGGGGAAGGTCAGAAAGCGGTCGCGGCCGCCGCTTCGGCTTCCGGCAGCTGAGCCCTGCTCTCCTGGATCATCCTCCGGTAGGCGCCTTCGTGGTCCCCGTTGCCGTCGAGGGCGAACTTCAGGAGCGCGCTGGACCAGTCGTCGAAATGCGCGAACACCCGGTCCACCATGTGGGTCGCCTCCTGCCGCCGGGCCTCGTCCAGAACGGGCAGACGTTCCTCCTCCACCTCCGGCGACTTGATGGTGTGCGAGGACTCGGCCAGATAGTGCTTGGTGCCGAAGAACTCGCATTCACCGCCGTCCCGCAAGGTGATGCCCCGGCAGCGGGTGAAGATCGTGATGGACACGGACTCGATGGCCTCGACCATGGCGAAGCGGGCATAGGTGGGCGCATCGGCGGCGAGCGCGGCCAGTTCCAGGACAAGGCGCCGGGAATGCGCGAAATCCGTACCCCACAGGACGCGGGTGGCATCCGAGAGCGGCATCCGGCTGTCGGCGCCCAGCTTCTCCAGGTCGGTGAGCATCCACTGCCAGTGGAAGTCCTCCTCGACCGTGTGCGCGTTCAGCAGGGCCTGCAGCGGGTCCGTCCGCGCGTCGTCCTCGCTCTTTCGGAAGACGTACTTGTTCAGGTCGGAGTAGCCCATGATGAACGGGACGACGCTCGGGCCCCACGCCAGACGCTTTTCCCCGGGGAGGGATTCGTCGTCCAGGAGACGCGTGAAGAGGTCGTGGTCCTCGTATTCCTTCCGGCGCTGTTCTATGTAGTCGACAACCTGCTGCATGGATGACTCCGTTCCAGGCGCACGCCTCGGGGCGAGGGTGACCTCACGGCCGTCACGCTAACGACGAGCCGATCACGCTCACCACAGGAAAAAGGGCAGACTTCGACTGCCCTCTTCGCTGGGCGAGGGGTGTGATGTTCGCCGCTCCAGCCCCCGGGACTGTGCAGCTACGTTACCCACAAGTAGCATGGGACTGAGCGCGCGCTCAGCGCATCGCAGCAGTGCCATCCCGCACCCTGGAGGAGAGCCAATCGTGCCTCGTACCGTCAGGGACGTCGTGTTTGTCGACGGCGTCCGCACCCCGTTCGGCAAGGCGGGCCCGAAGGGCATCTACCACGAGACCCGTGCCGACGACCTCGTCGTGAAGGCGATCCGGGAGCTGCTGCGCCGCAACCCCGGGCTGGACACCAAGAAGATCGACGAGGTCGCCATCGCCGCGACCACGCAGATCGGTGACCAGGGTCTGACCATCGGCCGCACCGCGGGCATTCTCGCGGGCCTGCCGACCTCCGTGCCCGGCTACTCCATCGACCGCATGTGCGCCGGCGCGCTGACCGCCGTCACCACGGTCGCCGGTTCCGTCGCCTTCGGCGCGTACGACGTCGCCATCGCCGGCGGTGTCGAGCACATGGGCCGTCACCCGATGGGCGAGGGCGTCGACCCGAACCCGCGGTTCGTCAGCGAGAAGCTGGTCGACGAGTCGGCGCTGTTCATGGGCATGACCGCCGAGAACCTGCACGACCGCTACCCGCAGATCACCAAGCTGCGCGCCGACGAGTACGCGGTGCGCTCGCAGGAGAAGGCCGCCAAGGCGTACGCCAACGGCAAGATCCAGGCCGACCTGGTGCCGATCTCGGTGCGCCGGACCAACCCCGAGGGCGGCGAGACCGGCTGGGGTCTGGTCACCGCCGACGAGCCGATGCGGCCGGGGACCACCCTGGAGAACCTGTCGGGTCTGAAGACGCCGTTCCGCGTGCACGGCCGGGTCACCGCCGGTAACGCGGCCGGTCTGAACGACGGTGCCACCGCCTCGCTCATCGCGAGCGAGGACTTCGCCCGCGAGAACAACCTGCCGGTCAAGATGCGTCTCGTCGCCTACTCCTTCGCGGGCGTCGAGCCCGAGGTCATGGGCTACGGGCCGATCCCGGCCACGGAGAAGGCGCTCGCCCAGGCCGGCCTGAGCATCTCCGACATCGGTCTGTTCGAGATCAACGAGGCCTTCGCCGTGCAGGTGCTGGCCTTCCTCGACCACTACGGCATCGCGGACGACGACGAGCGCGTCAACCAGTACGGCGGCGCGATCGCCTTCGGTCACCCGCTCGCCTCCTCGGGTGTGCGTCTGATGACGCAGCTGGCCCGTCAGTTCGAGGAGCAGCCGAACGTCCGCTACGGCCTGACCACCATGTGCGTCGGCTTCGGCATGGGCGCGACGGTCATCTGGGAGAACCCGCACTTCGAGGGGGACAAGTGAGCACCACCGCCGAGCTTCTGAAGCAGGCCTCGGACCTGTTCCCCGACGAGGTCGTGACGTCGGCGCACGTACGCCACTTCGACCTGCCGTTCGGGGCCGGCCGCTTCGCGCTGATCACCCTGGACAACGGCCTGGACCACACCAAGCCGACCACCTTCGGCCCGGCCTCGCTGGCGAACCTCAACACCGCCGTCGACCAGGTGGAGAAGGAGGCGGCCGAGGGCACGATCGTCGGTGTCGGCATCACCGGCAAGCCGTTCATCTTCGCCGTCGGCGCGGACCTGAAGGGCGTCGAGCTCCTCAAGGAGCACGAGCACGCGCTCGCCATCGGCAAGGGCGGCCACGAGGTCTTCAAGCGCCTCTCCGGTCTGGCCGTGCCGACCTTCACGTACTACAACGGCGCCGCGATGGGCGGTGGCGTCGAGGTCGGTCTGCACTGCACGTACCGGACCGTCTCCAAGGCCATCCCGGCGTTCTCGCTCCCCGAGGTGTTCCTGGGCCTGGTCCCGGGCTGGGGCGGCTGCACGCTGCTGCCGAACCTGATCGGCGCCGAGAAGGCCGTCTCGGTCATCATCGAGAACAGCCTCAACCAGAACAAGCAGCTCAAGGGCCAGCAGGTCTTCGACCTCGGCATCGCCGACGCCATCTTCGAGGGCGCCGACTTCCTGGAGCAGTCGCTGATCTGGACCGCCCAGGTCCTCAAGGGCGACATCGAGGTCGAGCGTCCGGTGATCGACCGCGGCGAGGCCTGGGACCAGGCCGTCGCCAAGGGCCGTTTCATCGCCGACGGCAAGGTGCACGGCGCCGCTCCGGCCGCCTACCGCGCCCTCGACATCATCGCCGCCGCCAAGAACGGCGACCTCCAGCAGGGTTACGACGCCGAGGACCAGGCCCTCGCCGACCTGATCATGGGCGGTGAACTGCGCGCCGGTATCTACGCCTTCAACCTGGTGCAGAAGCGCGGAAAGCGTCCGGCGGGCGCCCCGGACAAGAACCTGGCGCGTCCGGTCACCAAGGTCGGTGTCGTCGGCGCCGGTCTGATGGCCTCCCAGCTCGCGCTGCTCTTCCTGCGCCGCCTGGAGGTGCCGGTCGTGCTGACCGACATCGACCAGGAGCGCGTCGACAAGGGTGTGGGCTATGTCCACGCCGAGATCGAGAAGCTGCTCGGCAAGGGCCGTATCAACCAGGACAAGGCCAACCGCCTCAAGGCGCTTGTCTCGGGTGTGCTGGACAAGGCCGAGGGCTTCGCGGACGCGGACTTCGTCATCGAGGCCGTCTTCGAGGAGATCGGCGTCAAGCAGCAGGTGTTCGCGGAGGTCGAGGCGGTCGCCCCGGCGCACGCGATCCTCGCCACCAACACCTCCTCCCTGTCGGTGACGGAGATGGCGTCGAAGCTCAAGAACCCCGAGCGGGTCGTGGGCTTCCACTTCTTCAACCCGGTCGCGATCCTCCCGCTCCTGGAGATCGTGCGCGGCGAGCAGACCGACGACGCGTCGCTGGCCACCGCGTTCGCCGTCGCCAAGAAGCTGAAGAAGACCGCGGTTCTGGTGAAGGACGCCCCGGCGTTCGTCGTGAACCGCATCCTCACCCGCTTCATGGGAGAGATCCAGAACGTCATCGACGAGGGCACCCCGGTCGAGGTCGCGGAGAAGGCGGTGGAGCCGCTCGGCCTGCCGATGTCCCCGCTGGTCCTCCTTGAGCTGGTCGGCCCGGCCATCGGCCTGCATGTCTCGGAGACCCTCAACCGGGCCTTCCCGGACCGCTTCACGGTCTCCCCGAACCTCGCCGCCGTCGTCAAGGCGGGCAAGCGCGGCTTCTACGTGTACGACAGCGGGAAGCCGGAGCTCGACCCCGAGGTCGCCGCGCTGCTCAAGCAGGGCGATGTGGTCCTCACCGAGGAGCAGGTCCGTGACCGCGTCCTGGACGCCGTCGCCCAGGAGATCGGGCTCATGCTCGACGAGGGTGTCGTCGCCGAGGCCCAGGACATCGACCTCTGCCTGATCACGGGCGCCGGCTGGCCCTTCCACCTGGGCGGCATCACGCCGTACCTGGACCGCGAGGGTGTCTCGGACCGCGTGAACGGCAAGAAGTTCCTGGCCCCGGGCGTGGCCTCGGTCCCGGCGTAACGGCCGACAGCCGAAGGGGGCCCCCGCAGTACGCGGAGGCCCCCTTTCGCATGCCGTTGAAGAGGCATCAAGGGCGTCGACATCGGCAAGGCCCGGTCCGCACCGCCGCCAGGATCCCCGAGTCGGCGAAGAAGTCCCGCGCCACTGGCGGCAGCTGACGGTACGCCGAATCCGGCAACCGGCGATACGTCAGACCTCGCGCCACGCCTCCAGCGCCAGCCCCGGTTCGTCCTTGCGGCGGGTGACCAGGAGTTGCCCGCCGGACGGGGACAGGGTCGCCGCGGTGACCCGGTCGTCCCCGTCCGTGGCCAGGGCGACCGTCGCGTCGGCCGGGAGCTGCGGTCCTGACTCGGTCCACCAGGCGCCGGCCCGCTCGTCCTCCGTGGGGTACGCGGCGAAGGCCACCCGGCCGCTCGCCGAGCGCTGGGCGAGCAGGGTGCAGTCGTACCCGTCGAGTTCACAGCGGACCGCGGCGACCGGGCCGGGCCCGGCCGAGGGCAGCAGATGGTACGGCTTGCCGCCGGGGCGCCAGGCGCAGAGGTCGCCGGCCTCGTCGCTGTAGTAGAGGGTCGTGCTCTCGGGGGAGGTGGCGAGGGCTGTGAGGGTGCCGGGGCGGACGGGGGTCTCAAGCGCCTCCTGCAGCACGGGCGGCTTCCCCGCCTCCTCCTGGCGCCAGTACACGAGCCCGCCGGGTACGGCCGCGTACACCTCGACCCGCCCCGACTCACCGGTCACCGCCGCGAGCCCGTCCTCGACCAGCCGGCCCTTCAGATCACGCCACGGATCCCAGCCGCCCTTCTCCTTCTGGGCGACCATGCTCACGCCGCGCCCCCGGTTGCGGACGAAGACATGGGCACGGCCCTCGGCGTCCACCGCGACGGCCGGGGCGCCGGTGACCTCGCCCTTCTTGCCGGGGTGGCCGATCGGCTGCCAGTCCAGGGCGGCCAGGTGCGGACGGTAGTGGGTGGAGTGGACGAGGCCCGACTCACCCTTCACCGTGGGCCGCCAGGCGACCAGGTGGGCGTATCCGTTGACGCCCTGGCCGACCGAGAAACCGGGGTGCAGCCGCTGGTCGCCGCCCATCTTCCGGGGGGCGCCCCAGGGGCTGCCGGGGCCACGTTCCGCCCGGCACAGCACAGCATCGCCCGACGGCAGATAGACACTGAGCCGGCCGTCACGGCCGCGGAGGAGCCAGTCGCCGTTCACCGCTTCACTCTAAGCGGGGCCGTTCGGGGCAGTGGCCCGGCCCCGGGCGTGCGAGGCTGGGGGCATGGAAGACGATGCTCCCCTGCTGGTGATCGTCGACGGCGCGAACGTCGTCGGGTCACGGCCGGACGGCTGGTGGCGGGACCGCAAGGGGGCCGCCGAGCGGCTGCGCGACCGGCTGGCCGAGCGGGGCCTGCCCGGCCACCCGAACCCGGTGGAACTGGTGCTCGTCGTCGAGGGCGCGGCCCGCGGGGTGGAGTCGGTGCCCGGGGTACGGGTGGAGCCGGCGGCCGGCAGCGGCGACGACCGCATCGTCGAACTCGTCGCCGCGAACCCTGGCCGGCCCCGGCTCGTTGTCACCGCCGACCGTGAACTACGGCGCAAGGTGACGGAGTTGGGCGCAGAGGTGATGGGCCCGAGCGCCCTGCTCCGCTGAACGGGGCCCCACCAGTCCGCTCCGCGGAGCGGCCGCCCTCACCCGTTGCTCCGCCGAACCAGTGCCGTGGCAGGCAACGTTCGCCCGTCATGGGGCGGCGTCCGGTGTGTGCTCTCGGTATGCCGGCCGGAAGCCCTCGTACTGGACGTACTTGGGCTTCCGGCCGGTACGGCGAGAGTGGGTACCGGGCGTATCGACGGGGCGAACGTCTCCTGTTGCGGCCGCCCGCGCCCCACCCCTCCGCTGAACCGGCCCACCCACACCCGCAGCTCCGCAGAGCCAGGTCCGCCCACACCCATCACTCCCGGAGCCAGGTCCGCCAGCGCCCGCTCCTCCGCGGAGCCAGGCCACGCGCGCCCGTCGCCCCGCTGGCTCGGAGCCTCCCACCCTCATCGCCCGCTGTCTCGGACCCGCCCACACCCACTGGCCCGCGGAGCCGTCCCACCCACGTCCGCCGCTCCGCGGGCCCGGACCCACCCACGGGGCAGCCCCGCAGACCCGACCCAGCAACACCCATCGCCCCGGAACCGAATCCACCCACACCCACACCCACAGCCAAGTTGAGTCGGCCCCGACCGTGCCCCTCGTGCCCCCGCCCTACTCCCCCGGCACCCGGGCGTACAGCACCGCGCCGTCCACCTCGCCCACCTGTTCGTAGCCGGCCGTGAGCAGTCGGCGCAGGCTGGGGACGCGGTCGGGGCCGTACGGCTTGCCCCGGGAGTCGTCGATCACCAGGGCCGGTGCCCGGTCGGCCAGCTCCGCGCGGAAGACCGGCCAGGTGCCCTCGACGGCGTACTTCTCGCCGACCTGGGGGCCGTCCCGGCCGCCGCTGAAGTTGGTGAGGAGGCCGGCGGTGAGATAGCGGGTGGCGGGGGTGCGGTCGGCGAGCCAGTACGTCTCCGGGTGTATGCCCCAGACCAGCACCCGGTCGCCGGGTTCGGTGCGATGGGCGAGGGCGAGCGCGAGCCGCTGGGCGTGGGCGAGTTCGGGACGCGGGGCCAGGACTCCCCAGGTCAGGAACAGGACGCAGACGCAGGCCGAGGTGCGGACGGCGGCCTGGGTCCGTTCCCTCGGCAGGAGTTGCAGCGCGGCCGTGGCCAGCAGTGCGAGGGGCGGGGTGAGTTGCAGGAAGTAGTGGCCGAAGAAGTGGAAGCCGAGGGTGACGGCGACCGCCGACGCGGCCAGCCACAGCCACAGGTCGCCGGCGCCGGTGCGGGCGATACGCAGGGCGCGGGCGACCGGCGGGACCAGACCGGCGCAGGCCGTGGCGAGGATCGCGGTGTTGGTCACCGCCCGTGCCAGGACATGGAGTTCGGAGCCGGTGAAGGAGGCGTAGGCGCCGGAGCCGGTGACCGTCCAGAAGGTGAAGCCGGCCGGGTCGGTGAGCAGGGCCGCACCCAGTACGGGCAGGGCGACACCGGCCGCCAGTCTGAGCAGGCTCGTGCGCGGGCCGCCGTACCGGTTGAGCAGATAGACCACCGGCAGCAGGACCGCGCCGCCGGTCTGCTTGGTGAGCAGGGCGCAGGCGACGGCGGCTCCGGCGGCGCCCCAGCGGCGGCGGTCGGCGCACCACATCGCGGCGGCCGTGGCGGGCAGCATGAACACCTCGAAGGTGGCCGCCTGCGCGTCCTCGGGGTTGAGCCCCACGGAGACCAGCAGATACAGCGCCCCCGCGGTGCGTCCCGCGCGATCGCCCCACCGGCGCCGGGCGATCGACGCGAGCAGTACGGCGGTGGCCAGCTGCGCGAGCACGGCGAGCACCCGGACCGGGGTGAGGGACCCGGAGCCGAAGACCGCGAACACCCCCTCGTACAGCCAGGGCAGCAGCGGCGGCTTGCGGTCCACGACCGTCTCGTACAGCTGCCCGCCCCGCGCCAGCATGCGCGCCTGTACGGCGAGAAAGCCCTCGTCCGGGTTCCACAGCGGCCGGCGGAAGGACGGCGCCCGGGTGACGCAGGCCAGCACGGCGAGCAGCGGCAGCAGCCGCGCCCAGTACCCCTTCAGTACGACTACGGACGGTGACGGGGCGAGGGGTGCGACAAGCATGGGGAGCACGCTATCCGGCCCCGCAGTCCCACCCGGACGGGACATACGGGGCCGAAGTGGCGAGCCTGATGATTACCGAGCGTCGACGGAGGTCCGCTCCTGCCCGGCGAGGCGGCTGTGCGAGCGGCTGTAGAAGAAGTAGACGACCAGGCCGATGACCATCCAGATGGCGAACCGCAGCCAGGTCTCGGCCGGCAGGTTGAGCATCAGCCACAGCGACGCCAGCACGGACACGATCGGCAGGACCGGCACCCACGGGGTGCGGAAGGACCGCTCCAGGTCGGGCCGGGTCCGGCGCAGGATGACCACGCTGATCGCGACGACGATGAAGGCGAAGAGCGTGCCGATGTTCACCAGTTCGGCGAGTTCGCTGAGGCTGGTGAAGCCGGCGACGATCGCGATGATGACGCCCAGCAGGATGGTCGGCCGGTACGGGGTGCGGAACCTCGGGTGGGTGTGCGAGAAGAACCGGGGCAGCAGCCCGTCCCGGCTCATCGCGAAGAACACCCGGGACTGGCCGAGCAGCAGGATCATGCAGACGGTGGTCAGGCCGACGGCGGCGCCGAAGCTGATCAGGCCCGCGAACCAGGGGTGCCCGGTGGCTTTGAACGCGTCGGCGAGCGGGGCGTCCACGGACAGCGAGCTGTACTTCTGCATGCCGGTCACCACGATCGCCACGGCGACGTACAGCACGGTGCAGATGATCAGCGAGCCGATGATTCCGCGCGGCACGTCCCGCTGGGGGTTGCGGGTCTCCTCGGCGGCCGTGGCGACGACGTCGAAGCCGATGAAGGCGAAGAAGACGACGGACGCGGCGGTGAAGATGCCCATCACGCCGAAGTCGGAGGGCGCCCAGCCGATCATCAGCTGGATCAGCGGGGCCTTGAGGTTGCCGCCCGCCGGCACCGGCTGCTCCTTGGGGATGAACGGGTCGTAGTTGCCGCTGTGGATGAAGAAGGCACCCGCGATGATGACGACCAGGACGACGGCCACCTTGATGGCGACGACGACCGAGGTGACCCGGGCCGAGAGCTTCATGCCGACTACCAGGATCGCGGTGAGCACGAGGACCAGGGCGGCGGCGAGGATGTCGAAGCCGAAGCCGTGGGCGCCGTCGCGGCCGCTGAGGTACTGGGGCAGATGCCAGCCCGCGTTGTCGAGCAGCGAGTGGATGTACCCCGACCAGCCGACGGCGACCACCGCCGTGCCCAGCGCCAGCTCCAGCACCAGGTCCCAGCCGATGATCCAGGCCGGGAACTCACCGAGCGAGGCGTACGAGAAGGTGTACGCGGAGCCCGCCACCGGGAGGGTGGAGGCGAACTCCGCGTAGCAGAGCGCGGCGAGGCCGCAGACGACACCGGCCACGACGAAGGAGAGGGCGACGGCGGGGCCGGCGCTGTTCTTGGCGGCCGTGCCGGTCAGGACGAAGATGCCGGTGCCGATGATGACACCCACGCCGAAGACCGTGAGGTCCAGGGCCGACAGCGACTTCTTGAGCGCGTGCTCCGGTTCCTCGGTGTCCCGGATGGACTGTTCGACGTTCTTGGTCCTGAAGAGCGTACTGGCCACCTGCCTACCTCCCACGCTTGTCGTCCTCGACATGATCGAGAGGACCGGGGATGCGTATGCCCCGGCAAAGGCAGGTTCACGCAAATGGGCTGGTTCCGCCACCGGTGAAGGTGGCGGAACCAGCCCATTGGGCGGTTTTCGCCCCGCGCCATTTTGGAGCGCCCCGCAGGGACCTCTAATCCCTCGCCGGCTCCACCGAGTCCACCTCGGCCGTCGATCCGTCCAGCTTGGCCACCAGGCCCGTCACCTGGCGGGCGATGTCCGGAGCCGTCAGGCCGATCTCCGTCATGACCTCGCCCCTCGACGCGTGGTCGAGGAAGCGGGGCGGGATGCCGAAGTCGCGCAGCGGGACGTCCACGCCCGCGTCCCGGAGCGCCTGGGCGACCGTCGCGCCGACGCCGCCGACACGGATGTTGTCCTCGACCGTGACGACCACCCGGTGCCGCTCGGCCAGCGGGGCCATCGCCTCGTCCACCGGCTTCACCCAGCGCGGGTCGACGACGGTGGTGGAGATGCCCTGCTTGTCGAGGAGACCGGCGATCTCCAGGCACATGGGCGCCAGCGCCCCCACCGACACCAGCAGCACATCCGGGGTGTCGGTGCCCGGCTCACGCAGCACGTCCATGCCGCCCACCTTGCCGACGGCGGGTACGGCGGGGCCGACGGCGCCCTTGGAGAAGCGGACCACGGTCGGTGCGTCGTCGACCTCGACGGCCTCGCGGAGCTGGGCGCGGACCTGGTCGGCGTCGCGCGGGGCGGCGAGCCGCAGGCCGGGGACGACCTGGAGGATCGACATGTCCCACATGCCGTTGTGGGAGGCGCCGTCGGTGCCGGTGACGCCGGCCCGGTCCAGGACGAAGGTCACCCCGCACTTGTGCAGGGCCACGTCCATCAGCACCTGGTCGAAGGCGCGGTTGAGGAAGGTGGCGTACACGGCGAAGACCGGGTGCAGCCCGGCCGTGGCGAGGCCCGCCGCGGAGACGGCGCCATGCTGCTCGGCGATACCGACGTCGTAGATCCGCTCCGGGAAGGAGTCGGCGAACTTCTTCAGGCCGACCGGCTGGAGCATGGCCGCCGTGATGGCGACGATGTCCTCGCGCTCCTTGCCGAGCCTGACCATCTCGTCGCCGAAGACGGAGGTCCAGTCGGCGCCGGAGGCCTTGACCGGCAGGCCGGTGTCGGGGTGGATGGGGCCGATGCCGTGGAATCGGTCGGCCTCGTCCTGGAGGGCGGGCTGGTAGCCGCGGCCCTTCTCGGTGAGGCAGTGCACGATCACCGGGCCGCCGAACCGCTTGGCCCGGGCGAGGGCCGACTCCAGGGCCTCCATGTCGTGGCCGTCGATCGGGCCGACGTACTTCAGGCCCAGGTCCTCGAACATGCCCTGTGGGGCGATGAAGTCCTTCAGGCCCTTCTTGGCGCCGTGCAGGGTGCCGTAGAGCGGCCTTCCGACGACGGGCGTGCGCTCCAGCAGGTCCTTCCCGCGGGCGAGGAACCGCTCGTAGCCGTCCGTCGTGCGCAGGGTCGCCAGGTGGTTGGCGAGGCCGCCGATGGTCGGGGCGTAGGACCGCTCGTTGTCATTGACGACGATGACCAGCGGCCGGTCCTTGGCGTCGGCGATGTTGTTGAGCGCCTCCCAGGCCATTCCGCCGGTGAGGGCACCGTCACCGATCACGGCGACGACATGGCTGTCGCGTTTGAGCAGCTGGTTGCCCTTGGCGATGCCGTCGGCCCAGCCGAGGACCGTGGAGGCGTGGCTGTTCTCGATGACGTCGTGCTCGGACTCGGCCTGCGAGGGGTAGCCGGACAGGCCGCCCTTCTGCTTCAGCCGGGAGAAGTCCTGCCGGCCGGTGAGCAGCTTGTGCACATAGGACTGGTGGCCGGTGTCCCACAGCACCTTGTCCTTCGGCGAATCGAAGACGCGGTGCAGGGCGATGGTGAGCTCGACCACGCCCAGGTTGGGACCAAGGTGTCCGCCGGTCTTGGACACCGCTTCCACGAGGAAGCTACGGATCTCCTCTGCCAGCTGGAGCAGCTCCTCGGGGCTGAGCCCGTCCAGATCGCGCGGTCCCCTGATACGGGTCAGCAGCGGCACCCGTGCCTCCTTGCAGTAGAGCTGATCGAGCTGTTGCCGGGCTCGTCGAGTCTAATGTTCCGCCCGGGCGGCCGGACTCCGGCCCATGGGTCATAGGTCACGCGAACGGCCGTACCCATCGAGAGCCCTTCCTATGACACGACTGTGCCCGGTGCCTGAAAGGCACCGGGCACATGTCTCACTTCATCGGCGTCAGCCGCGACCCGCGGCCTTCTGGCTCCGGCGGGACACGGAGTCGATGACCACCGCGCCGAGCAGAACGCCACCCGTGATCATGTACTGGATCGACGTGTTCATGTTCAGCAGGTCGAGACCGGTCTGGATCGACTGGATGACCAGCATGCCCAGCAGCGCCGACCACACCGAACCCCGGCCACCGAACAGCGAGGTACCACCGATGACGGCCGCCGCGATGGCGAGCATGAGGGTGTTGCCGCCGCCCGCGTTCAGCGTCGCACTCGCCGTCTGACCGGCGAAGAACATACCGCCGATCGCCGCGAAGCCACCGGAGATCGCGAACACGGTGATCCGGACCATCGGCACGCTGATACCCGCACGGCGCGCCGCCTCGATGCCGCCACCGACCGCGAAGACCTTGCGGCCGTACGTCGTACGACGCAGCACGAAGTCGACGACGACCAGCGACGCGAGGAAGATCACCAGCGCGTTGGAGACACCGGACGCGTTGTTCAGCACCGCCGCCGCCACGAAGGACGCGATCGCCAGCAGGGCGACGCGCATCAGGATCTCGCTGGTGGGCCGGAACGGCACACCCGCCGCACGGCGCCGCCGCTGCTCGTTGAACTGGCCCAGGGCCGAGAGCACCACACCGAGACCGGCCAGCAGGTAGGCGCCGATGATGGCCTGGTCCATGAAGAAGGAGCTCTGGCCGAGGAGGTGCACCGGGCCGCTGTCGGACGGGATGTTGATCGTGCCGCTGTCGCCCAGCAGCCACAGCATCAGACCGTTCCAGCCGAGGAAGCCGGCCAGGGTGACCACGAACGCCGGTACGCCGATCTTCGCGAAGAACCAGCCGTGCAGCGCGCCGATGCCGATGCCCGTGATGATCGTGAGGACCAGGGCCAGCCAGCCGTTCATCCCGTGGTTGACCACGAAGACGGCGAACACGGTGGAGGCGAGGCCGCTCACCGAACCGACGGACAGGTCGATCTCGCCGAGCAGCAGTACGAACACCAGGCCGATGGCGAGCATGCCGGTGGCCGAGAGGAAGTAGCTGATGTTGGAGAGGTTGTCCGCGCTGAGGAAGAGGCTGTTCTTCGCCTGGAAGATGGTCCAGATGATGATCAGGCCGATGACCACCGGCAGCGAGCCCAGCTCGCCGCCCCGGACCCGGCGCTTGAACTCCGTGAGGTAGCCCTTGAAGCCCTCTTCACGGACCAGCAGCCGCGGGTCGACGACCGCGACCGGCGCGGCCGTGGGGTCGTCGGCGGGGGCCACCGTCGTGGTGGCCGCGGCGGCCTCGGCTACCGCGGTCTTCTCGGTCTTGGGCGACTCGTCGCCCTCTACGGTCTTGTTCGACGTCTCACTCACTTTGCCGCCTCCGGGGTGCGACGCTCCGCACGACGGGTCACGGCGTTGTCCGTGGCACCCGTGATCGCGGCGATGATCTCTTCATGGCTGGTGCTCTTCACGGGGAAGAAGCCGTTGTTCCTGCCCAGGCGCAGCACGGCGACGGTGTCCGCGACCGCCTTCACGTCGGCCATGTTGTGGCTGATCAGGATGACGGCGAGGTTGCGCTCGCGCAGCCGCTCGACCAGGTCGAGGACCTGTGCGGTCTGCTCGACACCGAGGGCCGCGGTGGGCTCGTCGAGAATGACGACCTTCGGGTCGCCGATCAGGGCGCGGGCGATGGCCACGACCTGGCGCTGGCCACCGGAGAGGCTGGCGATCGGGATGCGCACGCTCGGGATGCGGATGGAGAGCGTGCTCAGCAGCTCGCGGGCCTGCTTCTCCATCGTCACCTCGTCGATGACGCCGCGGTGCAGCAGCTCACGGCCGAGGAAGAGGTTGCCGACCACGTCGAGGTTGTCGCAGAGGGCGAGGTCCTGGTAGACCGTCGCGACGCCGAGACCCTGGGCGTCGTGCGGCTTGTTGATGCTGACCGGATTGCCGTCCCACTCGATGACGCCCTCATCGATGGGGTGCACACCCGCGATCGTCTTGACCAGGGTCGACTTTCCTGCGCCGTTGTCGCCCACCAGGGCGACCACTTCTCCGGCGTGGACCTCCAGATCGACATCGGTGAGTGCCTGGACCGCACCGAATCGCTTGGAGACTCCGCGCAACGCCAGCACGGGCGTAGCGGACACGTGAACCATCTCCTTCGCCGCCTGACCGGCGGGGATGCCGCGCCTGGTGGCCAGGCGCGGAGGGCCGTGCGGTACCTCAGGTTGGTCGGTGTACGCACGTGGTTTACAAGATGAACATGCGCGAATCCGCTGCGCTTGGCAACGGGTCCGTCCGACGCCCGCTCCGGCAGCGGGGTATGAAGGCCGGAGCGGGCGTCGGAGGGGTTTCGCGAGACCGCCGGACGGACGGGGCGCCCTGTGGAGGGGCCGGGTGCGCCGGGCGGCGGGGGCCCGGGTGTCGTACTGCGATCACCCGGGCGCTGACGGGCCGGAGCCGGACGGCTCCGGGACGCCGGGCCGGACTACTGGAGGCCGGCGGCCTTGCAGGCCTTGGCGAACTCGCCGGTGCAGATGTCGGAGACGGTGTACAGACCGTCCTTGATCACCGTGTCCTTGATGTTGGCCTTGGTGACCGACACCGGGGTCAGCAGCTGCGAGGGCACCTTGTTGCCGGAGCCGCTGGTCTGCGTGCTGGTGGCGAGCGAGGAGATGCTCTTGTTGTTCAGCAGGTCCACCGCGATGGTGGCGGCGGCCTCGGCCTCCGGCTTGAACGCCTTGTAGACGGTGGAGGACTGGGTGCCGGCGACGATGCGCTGGATACCGGCGAGCTCCGCGTCCTGACCGGTCAGCGGGATGCCGCTGATGCCGGCGCCCTTGAGGGTGGTGGCGATACCACCGGCCATGCCGTCGTTGGCGGAGTAGACGCCCGCGATGTTCTTGGCACCGAGCTGCGTGATGGCCGCCTTGACCTTCTGCGCGGCGACGGTGTCCTTCCACAGGCCGGACTGCTCGTAGGCGATGTCGACCTTGCCGTCCAGGGCCTTGTGCGCGCCCTGCTTGAACTGGGCGGCGTTCGGGTCGGCGTCGTCACCGTTGATCATGACGACCTTGGACTTGGTGGTCGCCTTGGAGCCGAGGGCGTCGAGCAGGGCCTGGCCCTGCAGCTCGCCGACCTTGACGTTGTCGAAGGAGACGAAGGCCGAGACCGGGCCCTGGGCGAGGCGGTCGTACGCGACGACCTTGATGCCCTTGTCCACGGCGGCCTGCACGGAGGACTTGATGGCGGCAGCGTCCTGGGACGAGATCACGATGACCTTGACGCCCTTGGTGATCATGCTGCTGACCTGCTGGGCCTGCTTGGCCGAGTCACCGGCGGCGTTCGCGTACTCGACCTTGCAGTCGGCACACAGCGAGCTGACCTTCGCCTCGAAGTACGGCTTGTCGAACTTCTCGTAGCGCGCGGTCACGCTGTCGGGGAGCAGCAGGCCGATGGTCTTGCTACCACCGGAGGAGCTGCTGCTGGACGAGTCGCTCTTCTTGTCATCGCCGGCCTTGCCACAGGCGGCGACGGACAGCGCCATGGAAACAGCGGCGGTGCCGATCACGACTCTACGCATCGTTGCGTTCATTGGGGGTGCCTCCCTGACAGGGCCGCAACGCTGCGGCCGAGGTGGCTGGAAGTCAACTCGGCCGTGACTGCGGCGTCAAGAAGTAAATACTTAACGAGATGGCAACGGCGCCATTCGTTCTCTAAGTGAAGGCAGGTGCAACGGCAGGCAACGTGCCGTCCAAAAGGGTCGAATCACCCATCTCGCTGAGCGCGAGAGCGAGTGCGCCGAGCACCTCCGCACGGCCGCCAAGTGCCCCGGGAAGCACCGAGAGTTGGCGCGCGGCGCTGGGGATCGCGTAGCGCCCCACGGACTCCCTGATGGGCGCCAGGACCAGCTCTCCGGCCTCGGCGAGGTCGCCGCCGAGGACCACCCGGCTCGGATTCAGCAGGTTGCAGAGATTGGCCACCCCGCTGCCGATGTGCCGGCCGACGTCGGCGATCACCCGACGGCAGCCGGGATCGCCGTCCCGGGCCAGCCGTACGACGCCTTCCATGGTCAGGTCGTTGCCGTGACTGGGCTGGAGCAACGGCAGCACATAGCGGGCCGCCGCGAAGGTCTCCAGGCAGCCGCGGTTGCCGCAGCGGCAGACCGGGCCGGATTCGTCGAGTGTGATATGCCCGATTTCGCCAGCTGTGCCGCCTGGGCCCCGGTAGATCTTCCCGTTGATCACCAGACCGGCGCCGACACCGCTCGCGACCTTGATGTAGGCGAGATCACGGACGCCCTTGCCGCCGCCCCAGACCAACTCGCCGAGGGCGCCGAGGTTGGCGTCGTTGTCGACGTGCACGGGGACCCCGAGACGGAGCCTGAGCTCCTCGGCGGGTCTCGCGCCGATCCAGCCGGGCAGGATGGCGCTGGAGCCGAGGGTGCCGGACTCCACGTCGATCGGGCCGGGGACGCCGACGCCCACGCCGGCGATCTTCGAGCGGTCCACGCCGGTCGCCGCGATCAGGCGGTTGACCAGCTCTTCCGCCCTGTCGAAGCCTTGACTGGACGACGAGTCCACGTCGAGGGGCTCGGACTCCTCGGCGAGCACCTGGTGGGCGAGGTTCCCGATCGCGACGCGCAGGTGGGTGTGGCCGAAGTCGACCCCTATGACGATGCCGGCGTCACCGCTGAGACTCACACTGCGGGCCCTGCGGCCGCCCGCCGATGTGGGCGTGACCTCGACGGTTCCGCCGTCCTTGAGCTCGCGCACGATGTTGGAGACCGTCGCCGCCGACAGGCCGGTCGTGCGCGCGATCTCCGCCTGCGTGAGCGATCCGGCCAGCCGTACGGCCCGTACGACACGTTCCAGGTTGGCTCGGTGCAGCGACGACTGCGACCCCGGAGTCTCCATCGACCCATCCACTCCCGCCATCGGAGGCGGCCACGGTGCCGCCAACGTGACCCAAGTCACATCACTGGAACCGGGTCACTTACAAGTTATGAACTCCAAGCTCTGCTGAACGGGTTACCGCCGTCAAGTCCTTGACAGAAATCGTTGACGGCTCGGCGGTTTCCCGGCGGACATGCGTTGGACATGTCCAGGCCACTGATGAGCAGGTCGGAGAGGGTGTGGGAGGGGTGGATCACCAGATGGGCGGCGCCTACTTCAAAGCACCCGCGGTCAGGCCCGCCACCACCTGGCGCTGGAAGATGATGTACGCAGCCAGGACCGGGAGCATCGCCATCACCAGGCCGGCGAACAGGCCCGACCAGTCACCCTTGTAACCCTGGCTGACCGCCAGCTGGACCAGGCCCTGGGTGAGGACGTGCTTGTCGGGGTCCGTGTTGAGGACCGTCGGGAGCATGTACTGGTTCCACTGGCCCAGGAAGTTGAAGATCCCCACACTGATCAGACCGGGCTTGGCCATCGGCAACATGATCTGGAAGAACGTACGGGTGTGGGAGGCGCCGTCGACGAAGGCGGCTTCGGCCACCGAGGTGGGCAGGGTGCGGAAGAACGCCGTGAGGAAGAAGACCGTGAACGGCAGCGAGTACGCGATGTAGACCAGGATCAGGCCGTGGATCGTGTTCAGCAGGCCCATGTTGTTCACGACATAGAACAGCGGGACCAGCGCGAGCATGATCGGGAAGCTCATGCCGCCGACGAACAGGAAGTAGATGAAGCGGTTGCCCGGGAAGTCGAAGCGGGCCAGGACGTAGGCCGCCATCGAGCCGAGCACCAGGGTGCCGATGAGTGAACCGCCCACCACCAGGATGGTGTTCAGGAAGTAGTCGCTCATGTTGGCGTCGGTCCACGCCCGCGCCCAGTTGTCGAAGTGCAGCCTGTCCGGCAGCGCCCAGGGTGAGCTGAAGATGGACCTGTCGTCCTTGAAGGACGTCATCACCGCCCACAGCAGCGGCATGACCACCATGACCGCCCAGAGGACCAGGATGCCGTGGGAGAAGACGTTGAGGATCCCGCCCTCGCGCCGCCGCCGGGGCGGCTTCGGCGCGGGGGCGGCCTCGGCCTTGGTGACGGTGGCGTCGGTCTCGGTCGTCGTCATCGCTTCAGTACTCCAGCCGCTCGCGACGGCCCAGCCGCATCACGACCGCCGCGAAGGCGAGCGTGACGACCAGCAGGGCGACGCCGATGGTGGTGGCGTAGGCGGCCTGACCGTCCCGGAACGCCTTCTGGTACACGTACAGGACCATCACGGTCGTCGAGTAGTCGGGGCCGCCCGGTCCGGTCGTCATGATCTGTACGACTGCGAACGACTCGGCGCCCAGCGCGAGGATGCCCATGTAGACCCAGCCGGACTGCACGGTGTCCCACAGCAGCGGCAGGGTGAGGCGGAAGAAGGTCGTCGCCCGGCCTGCGCCGTCGAGGAGGGCGGCCTCGTAGAGATCCGTGGGGATGGACGCCATGCCCGCCGAGAAGAGGACCACGAAGAAACCGACCGTGGACCAGACGAGTACGGCCATCACACACCACAGCGCCAGGCTCGGGTCGCCGAGCCACAGCGGCTGGACGTTGTCCAGACCAATTCCGCGCAGCAGTGAATTGATCGCGCCGCTGTCCGGGTTGTACGCGAAGGCGAACAGCAGCGAGACGATCGCGATCGACAGCACCTGCGGGAAGAAATAGACGATCTTGTAGAAGGAAGAGCCCCGGACGCCGGAGACGACCGGGCCGCCCCTCCTTCTGCGACCACCGACATTGATCATGAAGGCGAAGAACAGCGCAAGGCTGATCGTCACCAGCGGCAGCACGACCGCGAACATCAAGCTGTGCTGCAAGGACTTCCAGAAGATCTCGTCGTGCAGCATCCTCCGGTAGTTGTCCAGGCCGACCATCTTGAATTCGGGGCTCAGGCCGGTCCAGTCCGTGAACGAGTAGTAGATGGACTGGATGAACGGCCACACCACGAAGAGCGCGTACAGTCCGAGGGGCAACGTCAGAAACCCCACAATGAACCGGTACTTGCCGTGCTGCATCGCCACTCCGGTGCGGTGAGGGTTTCCGGTTACTGGTGCTTGTAGTGCTTGATCGAGCTGTCCTTGGCGGCCTCGTCGGCGAAGCCCTGGATCTTCTTGATCGCCTCCGCCGGGGTCAGTCGGCCGGCCATCATCTCGCCGAGGCCGGCCACCCCGATCTTCTCCTTCTGAAGCTGCACGTACCAGTCCTGGAGCCGCGGGTTGACCACGTTCGACCCGGCCAGCTTCAGCGCGGCGACCCCGGAGGTGAGGCCCGGGGTGAGGGTGATGCCGTCGGTGCCGCCGTTGTACGCGGTCAGCGACTTCACCTTGGACGTGAAGTTCTTGGAGGACGCCTCGCTGAGCATGATGCGCAGCTGCTCCATGCCGCCCTCGGCGTTCTGCGCCTTGGCGGGGACGATGAACGGCTCGCCGCCGGAGGCCCAGATGGTGCCGAACGGCATCTTGTCGTTCTTGTCGATGCCGGTGGGCGCGGAGACGGCGAGGTTGAAGTCGGAGGGGATGACGTTCGCCGACTCGTTCTCCACCCAGGAGCCGTTCGGGATGAACAGGGCCTTGCCCTCCGCCCAGGCGGTCTGCGACTGGATGTGGTCCAGGCCGGGGGTGCCCTTGAGGATGTAGCCCTTCTTGTAGAGCTCGTAGTAGGCCTCGAAACACGCCTTCACGGCCGGGTGCTTCCAGGCGTTCGGCTCCAGGTTGTCGATCGCGTTCAGGACTTCGACGCCGCCGACCTTGCCGATCATCGGGTACAGCGAGAAGGGGATGTAGTACGGGTACTTGCCCGCGTACGTCCAGCCGGCCATGCCCTTCTTCTTGGCCTTCTCGCAGACGGCGATCATCTGGTCCCAGGTCTGCGGGTACTCCGCGTCGAGCGAGTCCAGGGCCTTCTGCGAGTACCAGACGCCGTACACCGTGTAGGCGTAGTACATGATCCACACCGGGTTGCCGTCGAACTGACCCATCTCGACGATGCCGGGGCGCAGCGTGTCGCGGACCTTCTTGTTCGGGTCGTCATATGACGGCGCGTCGAGGAGCGGGGTGAGATCGGCCAGCTGGTTCTTGCCGACCAGCACGCCCATGTCCATCTGCTCGGCACCGGAGTTGTCGATGAGGTCCGGCGGGGTGCCCTGGTTGAAACGGGGCTGCAGGGTGGACTGGATCTTCTGGGTGGCGGAGAACTTGACCTTGGCCTTCGGGAAGTCCTTCTCGTAGATCTTCACCGCGTCCTCGGCGTACTCCTTGCCGAAGCCGCCGTCGAAGAGGACGAATTCCATCTGGGCGGTGTCGTTGACGCCGAGCGGGTTCTTGGTCGTCTTCTTGCCGGCCTTGTCCTTGGACTGGCCGCCTCCCCCGCTGCTGGCGCAGGCCGAGAGGAATCCGACGGTGGGGACCGAAATCAGGCCGAGTGCCGCTGACCGTTTGATCAGATCGCGGCGGCCGACGCCTTCGGAACCATGCTTGGCTGCGGAAGTGGATCCCATGCTCAAGTCCTCGCCTTCTCCAGGACTCAGGCGGTGAACCGGATCCTCCCCGGCACCGCGGTCGGGTAGTGCTGGGTCGTGCAGGAAGTCACTCAGGAAACGCCGACAGGTATAGTCCACTTCACGCCAGCGGGGCAAGATCGAATGCAAGGTTGGCCATGGGTCTTTTCCTAGTTGAGACCTGTCGGAAATCTGAGCGACCTGAGTACGCCTTGCCGGAAAAAGAGCCGACATAGACCCCTGAATGCCGCAGTCAACGCCCTTGACATCACGGACCACTTGACCACCTACTGGTTCCTGCGCCACGCATCTGACAACGTTGTCTCATGTGGCAGGGAGGGTACCCGTTGTGATGCAGCGGAGAACGCAGCGAAGAACAGGACACAGATCTGGTACGGCGGTCGTGATCACGGCCGCCGTAGTCATGACCCTGGGCTCCCAGGGAGCCGCGGTCGCCCTGCCGGCCAAGGCACCGGCCGCCGCGACGCAGTTCGCATCCTCGTTCGAGTCTGGCGATCCGTCACCGGACTGGACCGACACGGTCGACACGGACCCCAGCGGCGCCCCGCGCGCCTCCGGCGTCGACGGCGGCTACACCACCGGCATCCCCGGCAATGTCACCGACCATGTGACCGACATGCGGGCCAGCGGCGAGAACACCGGCGCGGACGAGGTCAAGGAGAACCTCGTCGACGGCGAGCCGGGCACCAAGTGGCTCACCTTCGAGCCCACCGGCTGGGTGGAGTTCGACTTCGACAAGCCCATCAAGCTGGTGACGTACGCCCTCACCTCGGCGAACGACTACGCCGAACGCGACCCCGCGGACTGGACCCTCCAGGGCTCGACGGACGGCAAGGACTGGAAGACGGTCGACACCCGCACGGGCGAGAGCTTCGCCGAACGGTTCCAGACCAGCTCGTACGACCTCTCCGCACCCGCCGAGTACCAGCACTTCCGGCTCGACGTCACGAAGAACAACGGCGCCCCGGACATCCTGCAGATCGCCGACGTCCAGTTCTCCACGGGCGGCAGCGGCGGTCCGGTGCCCCAGGACATGCTCTCGCTGGTCGACAAGGGCCCGAGCGGCTCGCCGACCGCGAAGGCACGGGCGGGCTTCACCGGGACCCGTGCGCTGCGCTACGCGGGCCGGCACACGGCGAGCGGGCGGGCGTACTCGTACAACAAGGTCTTCGACGTGAACGTGAAGGTCGGCCGCGACACGCGGTTGTCGTACCGGATCTTCCCCTCGATGGCCGACGGCGACCTCGACTACGACGCCACCAACGTCTCCGTGGACCTGGCCTTCACCGACGGCACGTATCTGAGCGGCCTCGGGGCGGTGGACCAGCACGGCTTCGCACTGTCGCCGCGCGGGCAGGGCGCGTCGAAGGGGCTGTACGTCAACCAGTGGAACGATGTCTCGTCGGTGATCGGTTCGGTCGCGGCCGGCAAGACCGTCGACCGGATACTCGTGGGGTACGACTCCCCGGCGGGCCCGGCCAAGTTCCGGGGCTGGATCGACGACGTGGACATCAGGAGCGTCGCTCCCGAGAAGCCCAAGGCGCATCTGTCCGACTACGCGCTGACCACCCGCGGCACCAACTCCAGCGGCAGTTTCTCGCGCGGCAACGACTTCCCGGCGACGGCGCTGCCGCACGGCTTCAACTTCTGGACGCCGGTGACCAACGCGTCCTCGCTGAGCTGGCTGTACGAGTACGCACGCGCGAACAACGACGCCAACCTGCCGACGATCCAGGCGTTCAGCGCGAGCCATGAGCCCAGCCCCTGGATGGGCGACCGGCAGACCTTCCAGCTGATGCCGTCCGTCGCCGCCGGCACCCCGGACACCGGCCGGGAGGCACGCGAGCTGGCCTTCCGGCACGAGAACGAGACCGCGCGGCCGTACTACTACGGCGTGCGCTTCGAGAACGGCCTCAAGGCCGAGATAGCGCCGACCGATCACGCCGCCGCGCTGCGCTTCACCTACCCGGGCGACGACGCGAGCGTGATCTTCGACAACGTCACCGAGCAGGCGGGCCTGACCCTCGACAAGGAGCACGGGGTCGTCACCGGCTACTCCGACGTCAAGTCCGGCCTGTCGACCGGCGCCACCCGCCTCTTCGTCTACGGCGTCTTCGACAAGCCGGTGACCGGCGGCGACTCCAGCGGGGTCAAGGGCTATCTGCGCTTCGACACGGGCGCCGACCACACCGTCACCCTGCGCCTGGCCACCTCCCTGATCAGCGTCGACCAGGCGAAGGACAACCTGCGCCAGGAGATCCCCGACGGCACCACCTTCGACACGGTGAAGACGCATGCCCAGAAGGTCTGGGACAAACTGTTCGGCAAGGTCGAGGTGGAGGGCGCCACCGCGGACCAGCTGACCAGCCTCTACTCCAGCATGTACCGGCTGTACCTGTATCCCAACTCCGGTTTCGAGAAGGTCGGTTCGAAGGACCAGTACGCCTCCCCCTTCTCGCCGATGACCAGTCAGGACACTCCGACGCACACCGGCGCGAAGATCGTGGACGGCAAGGTCTACGTCAACAACGGCTTCTGGGACACGTATCGCACGACGTGGCCCGCCTACTCACTCCTGACGCCCAGCCAGGCGGGCGAGATGGTCGACGGGTTCGTTCAGCAGTACAAGGACGGCGGCTGGACCTCGCGCTGGTCCTCCCCCGGCTACGCCGACCTGATGACCGGCACCTCCTCGGACGTGGCGTTCGCGGACGCGTACGTCAAGGGCGTGCACTTCGACGCGAAGGCGGCGTACGAGGCGGCCGTGAAGAACGCGACGGTCGTCCCGCCCTCCTCCGGCGTGGGCCGCAAGGGCATGTCGACCTCGCCCTTCCTCGGCTACACCAGCGACGACACCCGTGAGGGCCTGTCGTGGGCGATGGAGGGGTACGTCAACGACTACGGCATCGCCGAGATGGGCCTGGCCCTGTACAAGAAGACCGGCGAGAAGCGCTACAAGGAGGAGTCGGACTACTTCCTCAACCGCGCCCAGGACTATGTGAACCTCTTCGACTCCAAGGCCGGCTTCTTCCAGGGCAAGGACGCCCAGGGCAGGTGGCGGGTGGACTCGTCGTCGTACGACCCGCGGGTGTGGGGTTACGACTACACCGAGACCAACGGCTGGGGCTACGCCTTCACCGCCCCGCAGGACAGCAGGGGCCTCGCCAACCTGTACGGCGGCCGGGCAGGACTCGCGGACAAGCTGGACGAGTACTTCGCGACACCCGAGACGGCCTCCGCCGACTTCGTCGGCTCGTACGGCGGGGTCATCCACGAGATGACCGAGGCCAGGGACGTCCGGATGGGCATGTACGGCCACTCCAACCAGGTCGCCCACCACGTCATCTACATGTACGACGCGGCCGGCGAACCCTGGAAGGCCCAGGCCTACGTCCGCGAGGCGCTCTCCCGGCTCTACCTGGGCAGCGAGATCGGCCAGGGCTACCACGGCGACGAGGACAACGGCGAGCAGTCGGCCTGGTACCTCTTCTCGGCTCTCGGCTTCTACCCGCTGGCGATGGGCAGCGGCGACTACTCGATCGGCTCCCCCCTGTTCAAGAAGGCGACGGTCCACCTGGAGAACGGCCACGACCTGGTGATCCGGGCACAGCGGAACAGCGCGACGAACGTCTACGTGCAGGGCGTGCGGGTCAACGGCCGTATCTGGACGTCGACTTCGCTCCCCCACTCGCTCATCTCCAAGGGCGGGATCATCGACTTCGCGATGGGCCCGAAGCCGTCGACCTGGGGCACGGGCAAGAACGCCGGCCCGGTGTCGATCGCCGAGGACGACAAGGTCCCCACCCCGCGCGCGGACGTCCTGAAGGGTGACGGCTCCCTGTTCGACAACACGTCGGCGACGGAGCAGGCGGTGACCTCGGTGGACCTGCCGGTGAGCAGGTCGGTCAAGGGGATCCAGTACACCCTCACCTCACCGGCGGACCACACGAAGGCCCCGACGGGCTGGACCCTCCAGGCCTCGACCGACGGCACCGACTGGCGGACGGTGGACCGGCGTTCGGGCGAGACCTTCGCCTGGGACCTGCAGACCCGCGCGTTCACGGTCCGTACGCCCGGGACGTACGCGCACTACCGGCTCGTCCTGGACGGCCAATCGACGCTGTCGGAGGTGGAGTTGCTGGCCTGAGGCACGGCACGGAGAAGGGGGCGGGCCCGTTCGGGTCCGCCCCCCCTTTCTTCACCCGGTGGCGAGGGTGAACACGTGCAGGTCGGTGTTGTCGGGGAGCCGGACGCTCTTGATGCTCTTGCCCGCCGGCGCATCGAACGGCTTGGTCGCGAAGACGTAGGTCGCCACGAGGTCCTTGTCCGCCCCCGCGACATTGCGGTACGCGGTCTTCGCCACGGTCTCGTTGCCGTACTGGACGGTGCCGCCTCCGCCGCCGACGGTCCAGTCGGTGAAGGAGAGATCGACCGTGCCGGTGGTGCCGTCGGTGTAGGTGACGGTCGCCGGCGCGGACTGGTTGCCGTTGGTGGCGCTGCCGAGGAAGGACAACCTGCCCGCCGGGGTGGCGAGTTCGACGGTCTGGGCCGCCGCTGTCGCGTTGTCGGGGCGGCCGGCGGGGGCACTCGGCCAGGTGTAGGTCAGGCCGTCGACCGTGCCCTGGGCGCCCGCGGTGAGGCCGGCCGCGGCGAGGGCCTGGCGGGAGTAGCTCCAGCCGCCGCCGTCGAAGTCGGCCTCGTCGTGGTCACCGACGTCGTCCGAGACACCGGTGTTGTCGTAGGCGGCGAGGAGGGTGCCCGGGGCGGCGACGGTCAGGGCGACCGGCTGGGAGTAGGAGGTGCCGGTGGAGGTCACCGTGACCTGCACGTCGTAATAGCCCTGCGGGGTGCCACGGGTGGTGGAGAGGGTTATCCGCTGGGAGCCGTCGGTCACCGTGCCCTCGGCCGGGGTGGCCTTGACGCCGTCCGGGGTCTCCACCCGGAAGCGGACCTCCGGGCCGGTGCCGCCCGTGAGGGACAGGGCGCGGATGGCGACCTGAGCGCTGTCACCGGGGGCGAGCGTCGCGGTGGTCGGTCCGACGCCGATCTGGTACGGCTGCTCGCCCTGGCGGAAGGACGGCGGCACGGAGGAGGTTCCCCAGGTGCGGTTCGGGGTGGCGGAGAGGGTGTAGTCGAGACGGCCGCCGTCACGGACGAAGGAACTGCCGAGCCAAGAGCGGTCACTGGCACGGCCGTTGACCTTCAGGGACTGGACGTAGGGGGCGTCCGCGGCCGCTCCCCGGGCGCGGATCGAGATGTCGTTGCCGTGCGGGCGGTCGATCTCCACGCGCTCGAACAGGGGTGAGGCGAGGACGAGTTCGGCACGGGACGGGACCTGGGGGTACATGCCGAGCGCCGAGAAGACGTACCAGGACGACATCGCGCCGAGGTCGTCGTTGCCGGGGATACCGCCCGGACCGGTGGACCAGAGCGTGGTCATGGCCGCGCGGACGGTCCGCTGCGCCTTGTACGGGGCGCCCGCGTAGTCGTACAGGTAGGGCACGTTGACCGAGGGCTCGTTGTCCAGTTCGGACTTGTCACCCCCGCTGCCGGTGAAGGCCCAACTGCCGTCGCTGTTGTGGAAGAAGGCGTCGAGGCGGGCGAGGGCCTGGTCCGTGCCGCCCATCGCGGCGAACAGCCCGGCCGGGTTGTGCTGGACCATCCAGGTGTACTGGGCGGCCGTGCCCTCCACGAACCCGTTGCCGGTGGCAGGGGTGAAGCCGGTGACCCAGCTGCCGTCGGCCTTGCGGTTGGCGATGTAACCGCCGGTGGGATCGGCGGCGATGTTGAAGTTGTTCTGCCACCACTGGGAACGGTCGGCGAAGGCGGCCGCGGTGCGCTTCTCCCCCGCCGCCGAGGCGAGTTGGGAGAGGGCGAAGTCGGCCGTGGACATCTCCAGCGTCTCGGCCGCGCCACCCCAGGCGTTCGACACGGAGGGCATGTAGTGCTTGTCCAGGTACTTGTCCAGGGAGGGGCGTTGGCCTACCGACAGCACAGGCTTGCCCGCCGGCGACAGGTCCTGTGCGGTCGGTACCGTGGCCGCCTTCACCAGGGAGTCCAGGGCGCCCTTCAGGTCGAAGCCGGTGCCGCCGAAGGCGCGGATGCCGGCGAGGGCGGTGGGCGAGGGGTCGCCGTTCATGACGTGGGTGCCGCTCGCGCCGTGCAGCCAGCGGTCCCAGACCCCGCCGTTCTGCCGGGCGAGTTCGTAGAGCGACTGGGCGATGTCCGAGCCGGTCCCGGGATCCAGCAGGGTGAGCAGCTGGACCTGGTCGCGGTAGACGTCCCAGCCGGAGAAGGTGCCGTACTGCGCCCGGTGGCCGCGTCCGACGCGGTGCACCTGGTCGTCGCCGCCCCGGTAGCGGCCGTCGGCGTCGCTGATCACGCTCGGGTGGAAGAGCGAGTGGTAGAGGGCCGTGTAGAAGGTGGTGCGGTCGGTGTCCGTGCCGCCACCGACGCGGAGGGCACCGAGGCGGTCGCGCCAGGCGCGGTGGGCCGCCTCGCGGACGGCGTCGAAGGAGCGGCCGGGTGGGTTCTCCGCCCTGAGGTTGGCCTCGGCCGCGCCCTGACTGACGTACGAGATACCGACCTTGGCGTTCACCGGGCCGGTGCCGGGCGCGAACTCGACGTATCCGCCCGCCCCCTTGCCCGCGACCGGACGCCCGCCGTTCGCGAAGCCGCCGGTGCCGCCGGAGGCGGTCGTCGACCCCGGGGTGAGCCTGTCGTCCTGCCAGGTGCCGGTAGCGGTGAAGGCGCGGTCGAAGTGGGCGGTGAAGTACAGGGTGTAGTAGGCGCGTTGGCCCTCCGGGTCGAGGTAGCCGCAGAAGTCGCCCGAGGTGACCGAGCCGGAGATGGTGTGGGTGGCCGGGTCGATGGTGACCGTCGAATCGGCCGAGCCCACTTCGGAGTTGGCGGTGCGGACGAGCAACGAGGCCGGTTTGCCGTCCGGGTAGGTGAACCGGGCCGAGCCGGTTCGGGTGGTCGCGGTGAGGTCGGCGGTGACGCCGGAGGCGAGACCGACCTTGTAGTGGCCGGGTTCGGCGGTCTCGTCGGTGTGGCTGAAGTCCGAGGCGTAGACGGCGTCCTTGGTGTCGCTCGCGGGGGACGAGGTGACCTCACCGGCGTACGGGAAGAACGGCATGTCGCCGCTGCCGCCCGCGCAGCCGGTGCCGGACATATGGGTGAGGCTGAAGCCGCGGATGCGGGTGGCGTCGTACTGGTAGCCGCCGGGCGCGGCGGTTCTGGTCGCGTCGCCCCTGGTGTTCTCCGGGCTCCAGGAGAGCATGCCGAACGGCACGACGGCGCCCGGGAAGGTGTTGCCGCCGTTCTTGGTGCCGATCAGCGGATCCACGTACGCCGTGGGGTCCTTGACCAGTTGGGGGACCAGTTCGGGTGGCCCGCTCGCGGTCGCCGCGAGGGCGGGGGTGGCACCGCCGGTCGCGAGCACCGCGGCCAGCAGCAGGGACATGGGACGGAAACGCATGACGCGGCCCCTCCTCCTCAGGACGGGTCGCGCACCACAGGTCGCACAAGCCGCAGGGACAGTAACGTGCGCCACCCGTAGCACGGAAGACCGCACACATCTCGGCAGGAAAGGTCCGGTTCACCCGGTCGGGCTACCCGAAGTGGGTTGACATCGTTGTCGGTTGAGACGGTAGAGTCATGTACAGACCATGAGACAACGTTGTCGTGCGTCACGGCGTCGACACAAGCCGAACAGCAGAGTGCGCAAGAGGCAGTTCGAGCCACTTCCCCCCCGGGCAGGCCCCCACCCCCCTCGCCTGCCCGGCTCGCGGACCCGGTGTGCACCTACACCGGGTCCGCCCAGAGCGGACCAGCGACGTCAACACACCGGAAACGACGCCTGGAAGGCCAGCCGGGCGTCGGCGGCCTCCCCCGCCTCGGTCAGGAAGTCGTCCAGTTCCAGGAACTCCTCCCACATCGGGCGGCCGCTTCCCTCGGTGATCCTTCGGACGAGACGGTCCTCCAGGTCCGGGACGCGCTTGTTCTTCCAGATCTTGTCGGCGACGCTGACCAGCAGGTCCTCGACACCGATGTCCGGCAGGGTCCAGCTCGCGTGGATGCCGGCGACGCGGGCCGGACCGGGGGCGATGCCCCGGAACAGCAGCAATTCACGGCCGGTCTCCTAGTGTGCCGAGCCGGGGCCGGATAGTTCGCCGATGTGGGCCGTCTTCCCTATGTCATGCGTGGCCGCGCCGAAGAGCACGGCGTCCCGGTGGAAGGGAGTCTCCGGGTACCGCCGCTCCACCCAGTCGACCAGCCGGCAGGCCACGTCGTGCACCGCCCTCGGATGGGCCGCCGGCCGAGGCGGCGCGTCGAGTTCCCGCAACAGCGCCGCCGCCCGCTCCGGGAGTGGACGCGGCGGCGGGTCCCCGGGGTCGTGCAGCGCCCTCAGGAGAGGGGCGGTGGATGTCATTCGGCAAGGGTAGGGCGAGCCGTGCCGTCCGTTGCCGTTTTCAGCGCGCTTATACGGAGGCGGGGCGGGCCCGTAGCACGGTGTCGGCCGACGGGAGTTCGGCCGGCGGGAGTTCCAGGGTGAACTCCGTGCGGCCCGGAGTGCTCTGCACCTTGATGTGGCCGTCGTGGGCCGTGGTGATCGCCGCGACGATGGCCAGGCCCAGCCCCGAACCGCCCTCCAGGACGCCGGCGCGGGTGCGGGAGGAGTCGGCGCGGGTGAAGCGTTCGAAGACGGCGGGAAGGAGCTCGGGCGGGATGCCCGGCCCGTCGTCGTGGACGCGGATCACGCAGGTGGCGGCGGTTGCCTCGACCGTGGCGGTCACCGTCGTACCCGCGGGCGTGTGCATCCGCGCGTTGGCCAGCAGGTTGGCCACCACCTGGTGCAACCGGGCCTCGTCGCCCAGGACCAACGCCGGGCCATCCAGGTTGAGTTCGAGCTGCCAGACATGAGCGGCGCCCGCCACCCGCGCGTCCCACACCGCCTCCGCGACCAGCGCGGCCATGTCGACCTCCGCGGACTGCAGCGGCCGTCCCTCGTCGAGACGGGCGAGCAGCAACAGGTCCTCGACCAGACTGCGCATCCGGGCCGACTCGGCGTTGACCCGGCGCCAGGCCAGGCCCGGTTCGATGCGGTCGGTGCCGCGGTTCATCAACTCGGCGTATCCGGCGATCGAGGCGAGCGGGGTGCGCAGTTCGTGGCTGGCGTCGGCCAGGAAGCGGCGCATGCGCTCCTCGCTGCGGCGCACCTGTTCCTCGCTGCGCCGGCGTTCCGCGAGGGAGGCCTCGACATGGTCGATCATGCGGTTGAGGGCGGCGCCGACCTGGCCGGCCTCGCTGCCGGGGTCGGTGTCCCGTTCCGGTACCCGGGTCAGGCCGGTGACCTGGCCGTGACCGAGGGGTGCGTGGGAGACCTCGACGGCGGTTGCGGCGACCCGGCCGAGGGGACGCAGCTGTCGTCGTATCACCACCGCGCACAGGCAGCCCGCGACCATGAGACCGACCGCGGCGACCGCGACCTCGACCTCCACGAGGTCTCCGATCGTGTCCAGGACGTCGTCCATGGGGAGGCCGGTCACGACGCGGACGCCGCTCGCGTCCAGGGCGGCGACCCGGTAGGTGCCGAGGCCGGGAACCGTGCGGGTGCCGGGCGAGCCGTCCGGCGCGAGGCCCTTGAGGGCGTCGGTCTGGGCGGTGGTGAGCGAGCGCGGGGGCGCGTCCTGGGTGACCACGGCCGCGCTGAGGATGTCGCCCTGGGTGTCGATGCGGGCCGCGAGCATGCCGGCCGGCTGTCCGCCCTCGTTGAGGAAGGTCAGGTCGCGGGTCAGCTCGGGATGCAGGGCGGCGCCGCCCGCGTTGCGCTCGACCGCGTCGCGCACCCGGTCGTCCAGGTTGCCCATCAGAAAGGCACGTTGGGCGAAGACGGTGGTCAGGGCCATCACTGCGCAGACGCAGACCAGGACGGCGGTGATGAAGACGAGCAGCCGCGTGCGCAGCGACCGGCTCCGCGGCCGGGCGGTCATCTGCCTTCCTCCACGGGGCGTACGACATAGCCCATGCCGCGGACGGTGTGGATCATCGGCGTACGGCCCCGGTCGATCTTGCGGCGGAGGCTGGAGATGCAGACCTCGACCAGGTTGCCGCCGCCGTCGAAGGACGTGCTCCAGACGTGGTCGAGGATCTGTGCCTTGCTCAGCACCTGGCGTGGATGGTCCAGGAGCAGGCTGAGCAGGTCGAACTCCTTGGCGGTGAGCCTGATCGGGGTGCCGGCCCGCGGTACCTCGCGGGACTCGCCGGTCAGCACCAGGTCACCGAGGACGCGCACGGAGTCGTCGGCGGGGGGCCGTTCGGTGCCGGCCCGGCGCAGCAGTCCGCGCAGCCGCAGCATCACCTCCGCCACGGAGAAGGGCTTGGTGACGTAGTCATCGGCCCCCGCTTCCAGGCCGTCGATACGGTGTTCGACGGCATCGCGGGCGGTGAGCATCAGGACGGGCAGCCTCGGCATCTCGTAGCGCAGTCTGCGCAGTACCTGGAGGCCGTCGAGGTCGGGCAGCATCCCGTCGCGCACCACCGCGTGCGGGGTGCGGCCGCGTGCCGGTCGCAGGGCCGTCTGTCCGTCGAGCGCGGGGTAGGGGCGCCAGCCCGCGTCCGCGACGGCGGCGGAGAGCACTTCGGTGAGAACGGGCTCGTCGTCGACGGTCAGGACGCGGACTCGGCCGGTTCGGGACCCTGCGGTGGCAGACATGTATCAAGTCTGTGCCGGTCCGCTGGGGGAATGCTGTGTTCCGACTGAGCCCTGGCGATGTCCCGCGGCGGTCGCGCACAGGTACGGCGAAGGGCCGCGCCCCCGGCTGACCGGGGACGCGGCCCTCACAGGCCTCTGAAGGCTACTTGCGGAGCAGGCTGCGCAGCACGTACTGCATGATGCCGCCGTTGCGGTAGTAGTCGGCCTCGCCGGGGGTGTCGATCCGGACGACCGCGTCGAAGTCGACGCCCGTGTCGGTGGTGACCTTGACCGTGCGCGGCGTGGTGCCGTCGTTGAGCTCCTCGACACCGGTGAAGGAGAAGGTCTCCTCGCCGGTCAGACCGAGGGACTCGGCGGTCGCGCCCTCCGGGAACTGCAGCGGGAGGACGCCCATGCCGATGAGGTTCGAGCGGTGGATGCGCTCGTACGACTCGGCGATGACGGCCTTCACGCCGAGCAGCGCGGTGCCCTTGGCGGCCCAGTCGCGGGACGAACCGGAGCCGTACTCCTTGCCGGCCAGGACGACCAGCGGGATGCCCTGCTCGATGTAGTTGCGGGAGGCGTCGTAGATGAACGCCACCGGCGCGTCGGCCTGGGTGAAGTCGCGGGTGTAGCCGCCCTCGGTGCCCGGCGCGATCTGGTTGCGCAGGCGGATGTTGGCGAAGGTACCGCGGATCATGACCTCGTGGTTGCCTCGGCGGGAGCCGTAGGAGTTGAAGTCACGACGCTCCACACCGTGCTCGGTGAGGTACTTGCCGGCCGGGGTGTCGGCCTTGATGGCACCGGCGGGCGAGATGTGGTCGGTGGTGACCGAGTCGCCGAGCTTGGCGAGGACGCGGGCGCCGGTGATGTCGGTGACCGGGGACGGCTCGTGCGCCATGCCCTCGAAGTAGGGGGGCTTGCGGACGTACGTCGACTCCGCGTCCCACTCGAAGGTGTCGCCGGTCGGGATCGGCAGCGACTGCCACTGGGCGTCGCCGGCGAAGACGTCGGCGTAGGACTTGTTGAACATGTCCTCGCCGATCGCGTTCGCGACGACCTCGTTGACCTCGGCCTCGGTCGGCCAGATGTCCTTGAGGTAGACAGGCTTGCCCTCGGTGTCGGTGCCGAGCGCGTCGCGGGTGATGTCCACCTTCATGGAACCGGCGAGGGCGTAGGCGACGACCAGCGGCGGGGAGGCCAGGTAGTTCATCTTGACGTCGGGGTTGATACGGCCCTCGAAGTTCCGGTTGCCGGAGAGGACCGAGGTGACCGCGAGGTCGTGGTCGTTGACGGCCTTGGAGACCTCCTCCGGCAGCGGGCCGGAGTTGCCGATGCAGGTGGTGCAGCCGTAACCGACCAGGTTGAAGCCGACCTTGTCGAGATACGGGGTCAGGCCCGCCTTCTCGAAGTAGTCGGTGACGACCTTGGAACCCGGGGCGAGGGTGGTCTTGACCCAGGGCTTGCGGGTCAGGCCCTTCTCGACCGCCTTCTTGGCCACCAGCGCGGCGGCGACCATGACGTACGGGTTGGAGGTGTTGGTGCAGGAGGTGATGGCCGCGACGGTGACCGCGCCGTGGTCGATCGTGTAGGTCGTGCCGTCGGGGGCGGTGACCTGGACCGGGTTGGACGGGGCGCCGTTGGGGCGGAGGGCCGGGGCGTCCGAGGCCGGGAAGGACTCGACACCGGCCTCGTCCACGACGTCCACGTAATTGCGGACATCCTGCTTGAACTGCTCGGCGGCGTTGGCGAGGACGATACGGTCCTGCGGGCGCTTCGGGCCGGCGATCGAGGGGACGACCGTCGACAGGTCCAGCTCCAGCTTCTCGGAGAAGTCGGGCTCGGCCTTCGGGTCCAGCCAGAGGCCCTGCTCCTTGGCGTACGCCTCGACGAGCGCGACCTGCTGGTCGGAGCGGCCGGTCAGGCGCAGGTAGTTGAGGGTCTCGTCGTCGATCGGGAAGATCGCGGCGGTGGAGCCGAACTCCGGCGACATGTTGCCGATGGTGGCGCGGTTGGCGAGCGAGGTGGCGGCGACGCCCTCGCCGTAGAACTCCACGAACTTGCCGACCACACCGTGCTTGCGGAGCATCTCGGTGATGGTGAGCACGAGGTCGGTGGCGGTGGTGCCGGGCTTGAGCTCACCGGTCAGCTTGAAGCCGACGACACGCGGGATGAGCATGGAGACCGGCTGGCCGAGCATGGCGGCCTCGGCCTCGATGCCGCCGACGCCCCAGCCCAGCACACCGAGGCCGTTGACCATGGTGGTGTGCGAGTCGGTGCCGACCAGGGTGTCGGGGTACGCCTGCCCGTTGCGGACCATGACGGTACGCGCGAGGTGCTCGATGTTGACCTGGTGGACGATGCCGGTGCCCGGCGGGACGACCTTGAACTCGTCGAACGCGGTCTGGCCCCAGCGCAGGAACTGGTAGCGCTCGCGGTTGCGGCCGTACTCCAGCTCGACGTTCTGCTTGAAGGCGTCGTTCGTGCCGAACTTGTCGGCGATGACGGAGTGGTCGATGACCAGCTCGGCCGGGGCCAGCGGGTTGATCTTCGCCGGGTCGCCGCCGAGCTCCTTGACGGCCTCACGCATGGTGGCAAGGTCCACGACACACGGAACGCCGGTGAAGTCCTGCATGATCACGCGCGCCGGCGTGAACTGGATCTCCTGGCTGGGCTGGGCCTGCGAGTCCCAGGTGCCGAGGGCACGGATGTGGTCGGCGGTGATGTTCGCGCCGTCCTCGGTGCGGAGCAGGTTCTCCAGCAGCACCTTCAGGCTGTACGGAAGGCGAGCCGAGCCTTCCACCTTGTCCAGCCGGAAGATCTCGTACGACTCGTCGCCCACCTGCAGCGTGCTGCGGGCGTCGAAGCTGTTCGCCGACACGACAGTCTCCTTCATTGATGTGCGCGTACCACCGTCAATCGTGCCGCCACGCCGACTTGGCCGATCCAGTAAGGTCAGACTAAGTTAGGCATGCCTTACTAGAAGGGGCGGCTACGGTGCGCCTGGGCAGATATCTCGATGTCGAGATAACTCTAGTACACCGGCGCGGAATGGTCATGCCCGGACCCGCCCTCCCTGTCCCCGTGGCGTGTCCGGAGCCGGGTCCCGGGGGCTGGTCACCACAGCCCGAGCGGGCGCGTGGGAGCGGATCTCCACGTTCCGAACGCGCGCTCGTGAGTGAATCCGGGTTTCGCGCCCATCAGTTGGCGGAGCGGGGGTAGCCGACGGAGGAAGCGAAAGGAGACGCAGTCATGCCGCTCACCTTCCGGAAGAGCTTTCGGATCCTGCCCGGAGTGCGCCTCAACATCAATCGGCACTCCTGGTCCATCACCACCGGGGGCAGGCACGGGCCCCGCCACACGCACAGCAGCACGGGACGCCGGACGACGTCGATGGATCTGCCCGGACCCTTCGGGTGGCGGCACACGTCCCGGGAACGTCGGCGATGACGTCCGCGGGCGGACCGGAGACGTGAGCGGTCCGGCCCGCGGCGCCATCCGGCCGGCCTCCGCCGGGGAGCAGTCGGCGGTGGAGGCGAGGGTTGCCACCAGGTCCTGTGCGGTGCGGGGTTCGCTCAGCGCCCCCAGGAGGGTGCCGGCCGCCTTGTTCACACGGGCGGCGGTGAAGGTCGTGTCGTCGATCACCTGGGCGCCGCCGTCCGGCTCCGGACGGCGGTGCGGGGAACCCACAAGGCGGATCGTCGGCGTGTCGAAAATCGTGTCAGAGCGTGTCAAGTCGGGCTCCCGGGGAGATGGAGTCGAAGTGCCTACCGGTCAGGCCGTTGCCCACTCCCAGACGGACGCCCGCCGCACCCGCGTCGAGCAGGCAGTTCAGGCTCCAGTCCACCCGGTCGGCGGACAGCACGCCGGTGCCGATGGCGACCTCGGTGACCGCGCCCCGGTACTCCGGAGCGCCCGTAGCGCGGATGCCGTCGGCGAAGGGGCCGGACCCGTCGGCGAACCGGTTGCCCTCGATCCGCAGCCGGAGCGGACCGGATTTCCGAATCTTCTCCGCGATTTCGGCGGCGGCCCTGAATCGATCAGCGCGGGCACCATTCAGTTCTCGGTGTTTAACGACGGGTACGGGATCTGTCCGCAATGTTCCGGAAACCGTGAGGGCGGGTGTCGGCACGCCCGGACAGATCGGTCGGTCCGGGAGAAGATCGGGGTGGGTACGGCTGGAGGGCTGGCGTTGTCCCGGAAGGCGGATGGTGAGATCAGTTCCGTGGCCGGTCATGCGTACTTCTTCGCGGGCCAGGAGAAGTTGGGAGATGATCCGGTGATTCGCCGCGACGCAACCGGTGATGTCGATCTCGGAAAACCCTTCCGGGCCGTATCTGGCCACCTGCGGATCGGCGGAGAAGGAGGCCACCGGAATCCACGGCACGCCGGTCCTGGAAAAGATGTCACGCAGGGCCCGGCGGGAGGGCACCCGGCACTGGTCCAGCGGTACCGCGACCGCCCACCAGGCCGGGGACGTCGGTCATGATTCCGGCTTCCTGGCCTGCGAAGACCACGCACAAGTTGGCCAGCAGCCCGTCACGCGCCGGGCGTCGGCACGGCCAGGCAGGGGCAGGTCGGGGTGTCACCCGGATAACTCTTGAGGACCGGCGGCGTCCGCCGCCGAACGCCCCCGCCCACATTCGCGCCGGGCTCCGGTTCCCCGTCCGGCAACTTCAGGGCGCGGCCGCATATGCCACCGTCGCCCGTCACGCCTTCCGCCGCCCAAATCCTTCGAGACATTTACGATACCCACCGCGTGCGGAGAGAGCGCGGGAATTCCCGTGGCCGCCGTCGGCACGCATTTCGAGGAGGAAACCGGCGGCAGACAGCACAACGAACCGCGAATCAGATTCCGTTGTAGATGATCGCGAGGAACGGCTCGCCACTCGGGGCATTTCTCGTACCTCCGACTTGAGCCTGGTGACATGTGCCGATGGTGCGCACCGGGCAGCACACCAGCGTACGGAGGAAATGCCTCCGGACAACGGCCGCCGGAATGCACGGCCAAAGGCTGGAAGCCGCCTTGGCGTTCTCTCACCGCGCCCTTGCGCGCGCCGGAACAACGGTCGAAGGGCCGAACAGCCAGGCTCGCTGACAGGGCATCACCCGAACGGACCCCCCAACAGGCGCCATCTCATATCTGAGATAACCTCAACCTCATGGCAGACGACTACCTCGTACGCATCGGCAGGCTCATCCGTGACGCCCGGCAACACCGCGGCTGGACACAGACACAGCTCGCGGAGGCGCTCGGCACCAGTCAGAGCGCTGTCAACCGCATCGAGCGCGGCAACCAAAACATCAGCCTTGAGATGATCGCTCGAATCGGTGAAGCCCTGGACAGTGAGATCGTCTCACTGGGCTACGCGGGCCCGATGCATCTGCGGGTGGTGGGCGGCCGCCGGCTGTCCGGCGCGATCGACGTGAAGACCAGCAAGAACGCGTGCGTGGCCCTGCTGTGCGCCTCGCTGCTCAACAAGGGGCGCACGGTACTGCGCCGGGTGGCCAGGATCGAGGAGGTGTACCGCCTCCTGGAGGTGCTCAACTCCATCGGCGTGCGCACTCGCTGGATCAACGAGGGTGTCGACCTGGAGCTGGTGCCGCCGGCCGACCTCGACATGGCGTCGATCGACGCCGAGGCCGCCGTACGCACCCGCTCGATCATCATGTTCTTCGGCCCGCTGCTGCACCGCATGGACCACTTCAAGCTGCCGTACGCCGGCGGCTGCGACCTCGGTACGCGGACCATCGAGCCGCACATGATCGCGCTGCGCCGGTTCGGGCTGGACATCGCGGCGACCGAGGGGCAGTACCACGCGCAGGTCGACCACTCGATCCGGCCGGACCGTCCGATCGTGCTGACCGAACGCGGGGACACGGTCACCGAGAACGCGCTGCTGGCCGCTGCCCGCCACGACGGCGTCACCGTCATCCGCAACGCGTCCTCCAATTACATGGTGCAGGACCTCTGCTTCTTCCTGGAGGCGCTCGGCGTCAAGGTCGAGGGCATCGGCACCACGACCCTGACCGTGCACGGCGTCCCGAACATCGACGTGGACGTGGACTACTCCCCCTCCGAGGACCCGGTCGAGGCGATGAGCCTGCTGGCCGCGGCGGTGGTGACGGAGTCGGAGCTGACCGTGCGCCGGGTGCCGATCGAGTTCCTCGAAATCGAACTCGCCGTCCTGGAGGAGATGGGCCTCGACCACGACCGCACGGCGGAGTACGTCGCCGACAACGGCCGTACCCGCCTGGTCGACCTGACGGTCCGCCCCTCCAAGTTGGAGGCGCCAATCGACAAGATCCACCCGATGCCGTTCCCGGGCCTGAACATCGACAACGTCCCGTTCTTCGCGGCCATCGCGGCGGTCGCGCAGGGCAAGACCCTGATCCACGACTGGGTCTACGACAACCGCGCGATCTATCTGACCGACCTGAACCGCCTCGGCGGGCGCCTCCAGCTCCTGGACCCGCACCGGGTACTGGTGGAGGGCCCGACCCGCTGGCGCGCGGCCGAGATGATGTGCCCGCCGGCGCTGCGCCCCGCGGTCGTCGTCCTGCTGGCGATGATGGCGGCCGAGGGCACGTCGGTCCTGCGCAACGTGTATGTCATCAACCGCGGTTACGAGGACCTCGCGGAGCGCCTCAACACGATCGGGGCGCAGATCGAGATCTTCCGGGACATCTGACTTGCGGATGCCGCCGCATCTTGTCCGACCTGTATGAACGCGAGCCTGGACAGGGCGCGGCGGCGCCTCCGGGACGACCCGTCACCAGGGGGTTGTACGTCCTGGGCCGCTGGTGTCCGGAGTCGCGCCCGGCGTCTCCGCCGGGCGCGAGTCGTCCCACGGCACTGGGGCGCCGGGGCCGTCGGTGCGGGGTGAACCGGCTGCGGAGGCGGGGCTCTTGGTCCGGGTGAGCCGTCGGGCTCGCGGTGTGATCAAGGCGGACAGAGCGAGCGCTGAGGACGCCGATACGACGCCGGCGAGGACGAGGCTGGATCGGGCGCCGAAGGCGTCCGACATCAGGCCGACCAGCGGGGCGCCGAGGGGGGTGCCGCCGAGGAGGACGAGGAAGTAGACGGAGAGGACGCGGCCTCGTAGGCGTGGGTCGGCATGCAGCTGGGTCGCCGCGTTGGCGGTGGTGGTGACGGTCACCGCGGCGAAGCCGGTGGGGATCAGCAAGGCAGTGAACGTGCCGAAGTCCGGCATCAGGCCCAGTGCGGCTTCCAGGGCCCCGAAGACGACCGTGGTGGTGATCAGCCGTTGTGCGGTGGGGGGCTTCCCGCGGCTCGCCCCGTAGATCGCGCCGATGAGGCTGCCCACGGCGTAGGCGGCGGAGAGGTAGCCGAAGGCGGCGGCGCCGGAGTGGAAGACCGTGACGGCCACGAGCGAGATGGTGACCTGGAAGTTGAGGCCGAAGGTGCCGACGAAGGCGATGACGCAGATCGGCAGGAGCAGGTCTGGGCTGGCTGCGATGGATCGGAAGGCGTCACGCAGCCGGGTGCGGCCGGGTGGGGAGTGGCCGGGGTCGCTCGGCTCGACCGTACGGATGGTGATCAGGCCGTAGAGGACGGCCAGGTACGAGACGGCGTTCGCGAGGAAGACGGGGCCCGTGCCGAAGGCCGCGACGGTCAGGCCCGCCAGGGCGGGACCGAGGATACGGGCCACGTTGAACTGGGCGGAGTTCAGGCTCACCGCGGTGGCCACGCGCTCGCGGGCGACCAGTTCCGAGATGTAGGCGTTGCGGGCGGGACTGTCCACGGCGGTTGCGGTGCCGAGGGCGAAGGCCAGCGCGTACACGGACAGCAGGTTCACCGCTCCGACGACGGTCAGCAGTCCGAGCAGGAGCGACTGTGCTGCCATGGCGGTCTGCGTGAGCAGCAGAAGCCGCCGCTTGGGGTACCGGTCTGCGAGGACGCCTCCGGTCAGTCCGAACAGTGTCTGGGGCAGGAACTGCAGTGCGGTCACGATGCCGACCGCGGTGCCGCTGTCACCGGTGATGTGGAGGACGAGCAGGTCCTGGGCGGCGCGCTGCATCCAGGTGCCGACGTTGGAGGTCAGCTGTCCGAGCAGGTAGCGGCGGAAGTGCCGTGCGGTGAGTGTGGCGAGCACCGCGCTCATGACATCTGGTGGGCGTACGTGCCCGGGGCGGGCACCTCCACATCGTCGAGGTGATGGAAGGCCGGGTGGGGGTGCATGAGGAAGGCGTGGTGAGAGATGTTCCAGGCGTAGGCGCCGGCCATGGCGAAGGCGACGCGGTCACCGACGCGCAGTCGCTCCACCATGACGCCGCGTGCCAGGACGTCCTTGGGCGTGCACAGCTGTCCGACCAGCGTCACCGGTTCGTCACGGGCTTCCGGGCGGTCCCAGGGCCGCCGCCAGTCGTCGTCGGGGATCACCTCGAAGGGCTGGTCGTGCTGTTTCGCCGCCGGTGTGCGCAGATGGTGGGTGCCGCCGCGCAGCACGGCGAACGCCTGCCCGCGGCTGAACTTGATGTCCAGGACCTGGGTGACGTACCAGCCGCAGTAGGCGGTGACCGAGCGGCCGGGTTCGATGCGCAGCGTGAGGCGGGGATGGCGGGCCAGGACGGGGCGCAGTCCGGCGCCGAAGACGGACCAGTCGAACACCTCGTACGGACGGGCGTAGTCGACGCCCATTCCCCCTCCGACGTTGACCTCGGCCAGGTCGACTCCGTGCTCGCGAGCCCAGGCTTCGGCCCAGTTCAGGACCTTGTCGACAAGAGCCAGTTGGGCCGGGGCCTGGAGTCCGCTGGCCAGATGGAGGTGGAGGCCGCGCAGTCGGATGCGTGGGTCGGTCGCGATCAGCTCCAGGCAACGGTCCAGCTGCGCGGGATCCATACCGAAGGGGCTGGGGTGGCCGCCCATGGCGAGTGCGACCTGGCCGAGGTCGACGGGCAGGTTGACGCGCAGCAGGACGTTGACGAGCCCGTCGCCCAGCACCGTGCTGACCAGACGTAGTTCCTGTTCGCTCTCGATGTGCAGGCGCTCCACTCCGGCGTGCAGCGCACAGGTCAGCTCCGTCTCCGTCTTGCCGGGGCCGCCGAAGGAGATCGGCGCATCGGGAGCGAGCCCGCGGACGTGGCTCAGCTCACCGCCGGAAGCCACCTCGAACCCGTCGACGTATCCGGCCAGTGTCCGCAGGATCCGGGGATCGGAGTTGGCCTTGGCCGCGTACAGCAGCTCGACACGTTCCGGCAGCGCGGCCCGGATCACCTGAACGTGCTCGCGCAGGCCCGGCAGGTCGTAGACATAGGCGGGCAGGTCGTCTTCGGTCATCCCGTCGAGCAGGGCGGACACCGCGGGCCTCACCGGATCACCTCATGGGGGAAGTCCGCGCCGAGCGGGCTGGGCAGGGGGACGTAGGTGGCGTGCCGATCGGCCTTGCGGGCCCAGCGCAGCAGGAGGTTGGCCTTGGCGGGCAGCGGTACGCCGGACAGGAGGGCGCGCAGGCGTGGCGGTTCGGCGGCGGTGCGGGCGTAGGCGTCGAGGTGGTCGCGTACCAGGCCCCAGAGCGCGGGTTCCAGCGTCGGGTCGAGGTCGGCCAGTGTGCCGAGCAGCTCCGCGGTGTGGTTGACCAGGAGGCAGTACGCGACCCGGTTCCAGCCGCGTTCGGCGTCGTAGGTGAGGGGACCCCGGACGTCCTCCGGCAGGTCGGCGAGGGTGCGCTGGTGATGGCCGGGCAGGAGCTTGGTGCCCTCCAGGTCGCGGAAGATCATCTGCGCCGGGGTGCCGTCGGCGTGCACGCCCACGACGACGTTCTGCAGGTGGGGTTCCAGGACGACGCCGTGTTCGAAGTAGGCGGCCAGCACCGGTGGCAGCAGCAGCCGTAGATAGGCGTCCCACCAGGCGAGGATGTCTCCGTCACCGCGCGCGAGCAGGTGGGAGACATGGGCCGGACCGGTGGGGTACTCGTCCGCCACCGCGGCGGCGAGCAGGGGTGTCACCCCGGGGCGCAGGTGGGGGCGCAGGCCGGAGCGGACGATGACGCCGAGACCTTCCAGAAGGTCGAGGTCACCGTCGGTGCCGAGAGTGCGGTAACCGGGCTCGGCCAGGAGCGCACATCCCGGGAAGCGGCCGGACAGGTCGGCGAAGACGGGCTGGAGCAGCCGGTTGAGGGCGACGGCGCCGGCCAGTTCGTCACGTGTGTGCCTGCGGACACAGTTGGTGAGGCGGACGTTCAGGCTGAACTTGAGGAAGGTGTCGGTGTCCGGGTGGTAGAGCGTGCGCACCGATGCGGTCGGCATCAGCTCCGGTCCGCTCACGCCGGTGTCGACGACATCGCCGGCGGCGACCGCCTCGCGCAACCGGGCGTGGCCCTGGAGTAGCCGGTACTGCCAGGGATGCACCGGCAGTACCGCGTATTCCGGGTCGGCCGTAGGGTGCAGCGAGTCCATCTCGTGGAGCTCGCCCTCCTCACGCACGAGGCCGTGGCGCACTGCCAGGTAGCGCAGACGGAACCGCGCGCCGGTCTCCGGGCCGTACGCCAGCCAGTCCACCGGGTCGCCGGTGCGGGCCTTCGGGGTGGGGTGGAAGCGATGGCCGAACACCAGGGACTGTTCCGACGCCAGGTACGGGTCCGTGTGCGGCGTGGCTCCCGCCCGCTCTTCCAGTACGGTGCGGATCGTCTCGCGGCTGTCGGCGACCTGGGTCACGAACTCCTCGTTGGCGACACCCGTGCGCAGCTCCAGTTCGTCCTGGATGTAACCGGCAAGCTCCCTCCACCCGACGGTCACCCAGGCTTCGTCGTCGAGCCGCTGTACCGGGCCCTGGAAGCGGTGCGCTCCGATCAGCGAGGCCCGGCGCAGTGGGGAACGGAGCAGAAGGCCCCGGCGGGGCAGGAGCAGCAGGAGGTGGCCGTTGTCGACGGTCACCTGGTGCTCGGGGGCGGACACCTCCCGGATCAGGCAGTTGAGCAGGGTGTGGGCGGTGACGGCGTCGGCCGTCCGCATCGGTTCGCCTGCCGATGCGGTGACGGTGGTGGCGGCGAACCTGGTGTGGGGGGCGGTGCCGGTGGTCATGGGGTGCTCCAGGGGGACGACGATCGGTGTCGGATGTCAGCGGTGCAGGGCCAGCGGGTTGGGCACGTAGGTCCACTGCGCCTTGCCCGGGTTCTCGGAGAGGCGCATGGCGACGGTCGCCTTCAGCGGCATCGTGTCGCCGAAGAACGCCGTGGCGTCCTCGTGGTCCGGCAGGCCGGCGTACACCCGGCGGCCGGCCTCGGCCACCGCACCCCACAGCGCTCGGGGATCGGCCCCCCGCGTCCGCGTGAGGACGTCGACCAGCTCGCTGAAGACTCCGCTGATCAGGCCGCCGAACAGTTTGGTGTGCAGCGCGCCCACGTCGTCGCCCGCGCGGGTGCCGAGCAGCGGTGGCAGCTCGAAGCCGCACCGGGCCAGGCGCCGTGGGCTGACTCGTACGCCGTCCAGATCCCGGTACAGCACCCGCACCGGCTGCCCGTTCCGCAGCACGACCAGGGTGTTCTGGCCGTGGGCCTCCAGTGCCACGCCCATGGAGAGCAAGGTCAGTGCGGGCGGCAGGACGAGCCCGGCGAAGTCCGCGAGCCAGCGCACCGGATTTCCCGAGATCACGGTGGCTCCTGTCGCGTGGACGGCGGTGAGCGGAACCGCGATCTCCCCGGGGTCGAGGTAGCGCTCCGTCGATTCCCGGATCATCGCCGCCAGGCTCGCCGAGGGCTGTCCGTCCACCCGCACCGCTCCGCCGCCCAGCTCACGCAGGATGCGGAGGCTTCCCCCGTACCCGGCCTTGTCCAGGAGAGCCGAGACCAGATCGGACAGTGGGGGCCCGTCGGCGACCTCGGCCGGGGAAATGGTGCGCCGGTAGTTGGTGACCTGCACGTCGAGCGCCGTCTTGATGTGACACCCCGGCAGGACGCCCAGCGGTACGAGGGTCCGCAACGACAGCAACGGCCGGGCCGGGATCGTCTCCTCCGCGACGGCCAGGTCTGGATGGTGCGCGAGCACATGGTCGTGCTGCCAGGGATGCAGCGGCATCAGGATCGTGTCGCCGTCGCGCAGTTGCGGCGGCCAGGCGCCGGCCCCCTGCCAGCGGTCGGCCGGGACCCGGAGCAGCGCCAGCGGGACAACTGGGCGGTGCTCGGGAGCATAGGCGAGCACATCGGCGATCGACATACCGGTACGCGTCCGGCTGCAGGGATGCTGCGGGTGGCCGTCGACAACCGCCTGCTCGGCGTCCGCCGAGTCGCTCGGCGGGGCCGTCCGGTCTGTGTTCGCGGCCCTGGCCAGCGCCAGGTTGACCACGCTGTTGTCGAGCTCGGTCGCCAGTCGTTCCGCCGCGGGGGTGTGCAGGCCGAGCTGCGCCAGGAGCTCCGCCGGCCCCCTGATCACTCCCTCGGGACCGGACACGGTGAAGCCCGCCGGCACCTCGGCGAACGGCAGCGCACACCGCTGAGCCGCCGACAGTGAGCCACCCCCTTGCAGGTCGACCACGAGACTGTCGGACTCACGGTGATGTCCGACCACACCGGGCACGGGTTCTCGTGCGAGGGCGCCCCACAGGCGGCCCAGCACGGTTGCCCGCGCTCCCGGGAGCGCGGCCGTGAACGACTCCACCAGGTCCGGCCGGATGCGGCGCAGTTCAGCAATGGGCATGAGGTGTCCAGGGGCTCGGAGGCGCTTGTCACGCGGTGTCCGGTGGCACCGGACGTGCAACCGACGCTAGGGGAAGACGATCAAGGGGATTGCCAGAGCAAATACAGCGGGGATCCCGGAATCGTTCGAGGAGGTGCTGTGCTTTTCCCGCCTCCGGCCGATTCCGCGGCGATGCTTCAACCGATGCTCTCTGACGCTGGATCAGTTTTCGACTCCGGTGGGGATGGCCGAACCCGACCGTGGCCCGCACATCGGCGGCTTGGGAGCCGAGTTGCCTGCCGCGGGGGCGGAGCCGGCATCCGCCGGTGTTCGAATGTCCTGGCTCTCTGCTTGATCCGGCCGGCGACCTACTGGCTGTCGCCGTCGCATCGGGTGTCGGCGGCTACGCCGTCCGTGGTGAATCCAGCTGCCCGCGAAGACAAGGATCACCGGCTCGGGGGAGGTTCCGGCGTTTGCGCCGCACGCTCCGGCGGAAGTCTGTGAGCCTTCCGGCATGCGTGTATTGCTGATCGAGGACGACGACCGGGTGGCCGGACCGCTGATGGAGGGGCTGCGCCGTTTCGGGTTCACCGTGGAACACGCCAGAAGCGGCGCCGACGGCCTCGCCGCGCCGGAGGCGGCGATGGTGCTGCTGGACCTGGGGCTGCCCGACATGGACGGCATCGACGTCTGCCGTTCGCTCCGGGCCCGCTCGGCGGTGCCGATCATCATGATCACTGCCAGGGACGACGAGGTGGACCGGGTGCTCGGTCTGGAGCTGGGTGCGGACGACTATGTCTCGAAGCCGTTCGGCGTACGGGAACTCGTCGCCCGGATCCGGGCCGTCACCCGCCGCACCCGCCTCGCAGGGCCGGACACGCGCCACGACGAGCGGAAGCCGTCGGCCGACCCGGCGCGGCCCGGGATGCCCGACGTCCAGCGGATCGGCCCGCTGGCCATCGACCGCCGCACCCGGCAGGTGCACCTCAATCAGGCGCCGGTCGCCCTTGCCCCCAAGGAGTTCGACCTGCTCACCTGCCTCGCGGAAGACCCCGGAGCCGTCTGCTCCCGCCGGCAGATTCTCGACACGGCGTGGGAGCCGAACTACTTCGGCCCCACCAAGACCCTGGATGTCCACATCGCCGCGCTGCGCCGCAAACTCGGGGACTCCGCCTGGATCGAGAACATCCGCGGAATCGGTTTCCGCCTGGTGTCGCCGGCTCCCGTCGACGCCACGTCCGCCACGTCCGCCACGTCCGCCACCTCCGCGGCGGCGTCGGCGTACGACGGAGGGCCCCGGTGACACGTCGCATCCTGCTCAGCCATCTGAGCCTGATACTGCTCGTCCTGCTCACGCTGGAAGTGCCGTTCGGCGTCTTCTACGCCCGCAGCGAGCTGTCCCGCTTCTCCCGTACGGCGCAGCAGGGGGCGATGACGCTCGCCGCGGTCTGCGAGGAAAGGATGGAGCACGGTCTGGCGGCCGACCTCCCCGACCTGGCCCGCGCTTACGGGCGGCGGACCGGCAGCCGCGTGCTCGTCGCCGACGAGAAGGGTGTCGTCCTCACCGACACCGCCCTTGCCCTGGTCGGCAAGGACCTGTCCGCCGCGCCGGACATCGCCGACGCGCTGCGCGATCAGCCCGCTGTCGGTACCCGGAGCGACCCGTCCGCAGGTGGCGAAGTCCTGTTCGTCACCGTGCCGGGTGGCTCCGGCGTCGCCGTCCCCTGTGTGGTGCGGACCGTGTACCGGCTCGGCCCGCTCAAGGCGAAGGTCCATGCCACCTGGCTGGCGCTGGCCGCCGTCGGGCTGGGCGTGCTGGCCACCGTCGCCCTGATCGGCTTCGTCCTCGCCCGGTCGATCACCCGCCCGGTGCGGGCCTTGGAACGCGCCACCGCGCAACTCGCCGAAGGGCGGCTCACCGATCCGCCGGCCACCGATCACGGGCCGCCGGAACTGCGCCGGCTGGCCGCGTCGTTCACGAGGACCGCGACCCGGCTGCAGCACGTGCTCCGGGCTCAGCAGGCGTTCGCCTCCGAGGTGTCGCACCAACTGAGGACCCCGCTGACCTCACTACGCCTGCGCCTGGAGAATTTCGAGCCGCACCTCGCCCCCTGCGCCCAGGACAGCCTCGACACGGCGCTGGCGGAGATGGAGCGGCTCAGTCGTATGGTGCAGGGGCTGCTCGCACTCGCCAGACTGGAGAACTCCGCGATCAGACCGGAGGCGGTCGATCTCGACGCCGTCGTCGCCGACCGCGCGGCCATCTGGACGGCCTTCGCCGACGAACAACACGTCGGCATCGTCGTCTCCGGAGCCACGGCCGTCCGGGTGTGGGCGGTCCCGGGAGCACTGGAGCAGATCATCGACAACCTGCTCTCCAACGCGCTGCGTGTGTCCCCACCGGGAACCGCCATCACTCTGGCCGTCACCACCGCCCCGAAAGACGGCAGCCGCACACCGCCCGTGGCCGAGCTGCATGTGATCGACCAGGGTCCCGGCATGACCGAGGCCGAACGGCAGAAGGCCTTCGACCGGTTCTGGAGAGGTTCTGACGCCGACCATGACGGCACGGGCCTCGGCCTGCCGATGGTCCGGCAGCTCGTCCGCGCCAGCGGTGGTGAGGTCACCCTGGAGGAAGCTCCCGACGGCGGGCTCGACGCCGTGGTCCGCCTCTCGTACGCCGAGAGCCGCACTCACCAGGAAGGCCTGGGCGCCTCCGTGGACGTCGACTCCGCGGGACGCCCGCGTCGCCACACCACCCACGGCGTGGTGTCGGCGGGGATGGCCGTGGGCAGCCGGATCAGAGAAAAGCGGCCGAAGTGACCGAGAAGGGTGAGACAGGTTGCTGTGGCAGCGACCGGCGCCCCCTGGGGACCCTCTCGGGATGCGTTCAGGCTCGCACTGCCAACTTGCCGATCACGACCGCAGAGCACGTCGTCGGACCGCCCCCTCGTCCCCGTCCGACGGTCGCGGTCGGCGACCTCGCCCTGGTGGCCTCCCTGGCCGTCCAGTTCAGTCTGCGCCGGTTGTGCGCACGGCGCCCGGCCGGCATCGACGTCCCCGAACAGGCGTCCCCCCACTCCCGTGAGAGGGGGCCGTCCTCCCCGGTTCCGGGTCCGGCGGGGGAACACACCGCCGAATTCCGTTGATTGACCGATCCAACCTGGTCACGGGTCTAGGGACGCACCATGCTTCGCGCGTAGTGTGAGACAGCATGGGGGAACTGCGTGCGGACTGGAGACTCAGGCTGCGACGCGAGGACGCGCACGGTCCCATCTGCGGGGCCGGTGTACTCGTCGACCAGCACACGGCGCTGACCTGTGCACACGTGGTGCGCCACCCGGATGCCGTGATGTGGCTGGAGTTCGCCGAGAACAGCGCGCTGGAGCCGGTGGCCGCACGGGTCATGGCGGGCGGCTGGCTCGAGGAGGGCGAACACGGCGAGGACGTCGCCGTGTTACGGCTGGACAGCCCACGCCCGCAGGCGCGTCCCGCTCCGCTGGAACCGGTGCTCAGGGCCGGTACGGAGGTGTACGCGACCGGGTACGCGGAGGGCTTCGACGACGGCATGAGCCTGTGGGGCCGCATCGGTGGCGTCACCGGTGAGCAGGTGCAGCTCGACGCCGTCACCAAGGCGGAGGTGGTGCGGGCCGGTTTCAGCGGCGCCGCCGTCTGCACCCGGCCTCGGGAGGGCCGCCCTGCCCGGGTGGTCGGCCTTGTCGTCAGCTGGCGCGGGGACATGGGAGAGCTGCTGCCCGAGGACAACCGGGTCGCCTTCTCGTATCTGATCCCGGTCGACCGCATCGCCGAACTCTCGCCCGCCGTCAAGGAGTTGTGCAGCCCGGACGCCTGGGACCACGGCTTCGAGGAACGGCTGAGCCGGTGGTACGCCGATCCGGACGAGGACCCGGTGAAGATCACCGTAGTGTCCCCGGGCAGCGGCAAGGACCGCTCGCTGCGCCATCTGCTGCACCGCGCCGACGTCGTCCATCGCGGCGGCGACAGCAGACCGGACCTCGCCGACCACGCCCTGGGACGGGTCTCCTTCCCGGTCGGCGAGTACCTCGCGTACTGGGACTGGCTGCTCGGCACCGACCGCCGGCCCCCGCGGTCGGCCGATGTCACGCCCGTCCGGCCCGTCACGGTCGTGGTCGACGCCTTCGACGAAGAGCCCCAGCCCGGTCCTCTCCTCGAACTCCTCAGCCGGTTAAGGATGCTGGGATTCCGGCTGCTGCTCGTCTTCCGCCACGAGGGCGGCACCGGCTGGAGCGCGGCCCGCGACGAGCTGCTGCGGCCCGCCCTCCTCGACCACGCGGACGCCCTGCTCGGCCGGCTCGAGCTCGCCGAGTTCGGCAACGCCATCCGCCGTGACGTCGTCGACAGCGCCTCCCTGGACTCCGTCACCGAGACGGCCGACCTGCGCCGCACCGAGCTCCGCCGGATCGGCGCGTTACGGGACCCGCAGCAGCAGCTCACCCGGCTGCGCTCGCTGCTCAGGACCCTGCGCACCGACCTGGACCGCCAGGGAGGCCGGTGATGCGGGGCGCCGCCCGGACCGAGCCCGGGAATGAGGGCGATGGGAGGACGACCGGCTGCCCGCACCGGAGCTTCGACGGATCCCCCTGCAAGGGCTCCGTACTGCCCACCGGCTGGTGTGACCAGTGCGGCCGCGCGGAGCAGGGTCCCGGACTGCCCGCCCTGCCCGAGGACCCGCGGGACTTCGGCCCCCATGACCTGCTGGCGCTCCCCGACCGCGCGCCCCGCCCTGCCGAGGCACGCCTCGTCCGTGCGCAGACGCCGCTGCGCATCCGGATGGGCTGTTCGGCCGCCGACTGCGGTATCACCTTCGCCCCGCCCTTCACCGAGGGCCCGGTGCCCATCACGGGGTACTGCCCGGCGTGCGGCGAGCGTTACTCGTACGAACCGGAGCTCACCGAGGGCGAGTTGCTGCGCGACCAGTACCGGATCATGGGGCCGATCGCGCACGGCGGCCAGGGCTGGGTCTACCTCGCCGAGGACACCCATCTCGGGGACGTCGTCGCCGTCAAGGGTCTGCTCAACCGGTACGAGCACGACGGCGCCCGGCTCGCCGACGTCGAGCGCCGCAACCTGGTCGCCATGCGCCACCCCCGGATCGTCCAGATCCGCGACTTCGTCGCCCGCGGCGACGGCACCGGGGAGATCACCGGCGGCTACATCGTCATGGACGACGTCGGCGACGGCACCCTGGAGAAGGTCGTCGAGGAGACCCGGCGGGGCGAGTCGGTCCTCGACGTCGAGCACGTGGCGGCGTACGGCTGTCAGATCCTCGAAGCCCTGGTGCACCTGCACGCCGGCGGTGAACGGGTCTTCGTCTACGGCGACATGAAGCCCTCGAACGTCGTGCACCACGGGAACGGCGTCAAGGTCATCGACCTCGGCGGTATGCGCGAGGAGGGCCAGAGCCGCCCGCCCGCCCACGTCACCAGCGACTACATGGCGCCCGAGATCGCGTTCTCCGGTCTGCCCACCGTCGCCCACGACCTGCACACCGTCGGCGTCACCCTGCGGGAACTCGCCCACTGGGCCGTCGACAAGGTGCCGGGCCTCGGCACCGGCTCCTTCTGGCAGGTCGTCGAGCGCGCCGTGCGGACCGACCCCGGCCTGCGCTTCGCCGACGCCCGCGAGATGGCCGGCCAACTGCGGGGCGCGCTGCGGGAGATCAGGGCCCTGCGCGGCAAGAGCGACCCGCCCGAGCCCTCCGACTACTTCCGTCCGTCCCCGCAGCTGCTCGGCGCCCGGCTCGGCACGGTGCCGGGCATCGAGCACTGGCTGGGGCGGCCACGCCGCGACCGTTACGAGCCGCCGGTGGCCCCGGCCCTCGACCTCGGCACCCCCACGCCCACCGAGATCGCCGGCTGTCTGCCGGTGCCGCGGCGCTATCCGGGCGACCCGCAGACGGCGCGGTTCGAGGTGAGCAGCGGTTACGACCCCGGGCTGCTCCTCGACCAGGAGGACGAGAAGCCGGCGTCGGTGGAGATCTGTCTGCACAACGTGCGCGTCCTGCTGGCCCGGAACACCAGGGACGATCTGGAGCTGGCCCAGGCGGAGCTCGACACCGCCGACTCCATCCCCGGACCGTCCGCGGTGCGCCGCTGGCGGCTGGAGTGGCACCGCGCGCTGCTCGCGCTGCGCCACGCCGGTCTCTACGACAACCCCCAGCAGGTCGCCGACGCCCAGGCCCACTTCCTGCGGGCCCTCCACGAACTGCCCGGCGAGTATGCCCCCAAACTGGCCCTCGCCTACTGCCGGGAGCGGCTCGGCGACCACGGCAACGGGCCCAGCGCCAGGGAGCTGTACGAGGCGGTGTTCGCCCGCAACCCCGCGCACGGCGGCGCCGCCCTGGGCCTGGCCAGACTGGCGCTGCGCGCGGGCGACCGGCGAGCGGCCCTCGACGTCCTCGGCCGGGTCGGGCCCGGCACCCTGGACCACACCGTGGCCCGGATCGCCTCCCTGCGGATCCGCGCGGCCCGCCTGCCCGGTGACGCCGGAGCGCCCCCGAGGAATTTCGATCCGCTGCCCGCGCCCGCCGAGGTCGACGCGGCGCTGGCCGAACTGCCCGGCCTGGTGGGCCGCGGACCGGGCGCCGGCGAGCCGAGCCTGTCCGAGGACGAGGCACTGCGACTGAGGACCGAGCTGCACGAATGGAAACTGGACGCGCTGCACCACCAGAGCGACCGGGCCGGCGCTCCGGGCGCGGGCGCCGGCCGGCTCGACGCCCGCCGGCTCAGACGCCTGCCCTCGCCGGAGCGCGAGCAGCGCAGGCGGATGGAGTCGCTCTACCGGCAACTGGCGGCGCGGCACCGGGAGTCGGCCGCCACCCACGAACACCTCGTGGACCTCGTCCACGCGGTACGACCGCAGACCCGCGTGTGACCGCACGACACGACGGAACCGCCCGACATGAGCAGGACCGCACAACATGACGGGACCGCACAGCACGAAAGGACCGCACAGCACGGAGGGACCGCGCAGCACAAGGGGACCGCACAACATGACGGGGCCCCAGCACGAAAGGACCGCACGGCACGAAAGGACCGCACGGCACGAAAGGACCGCACAGCACGAAAGGACCGCACAGCACGGAGGGACCGCGCAGCACAAAGGGACTGCGCGGCACAAGGGGCCTGCGCAGCATGACGGGACCGCACAGCACGACGGACCGATCAGCACGACGGGACCGATCGGCACGACGGGACCGATCGGCAGGCACCGGAGGCGCCGTGCGCATGGTGACGAAGCGAAGGAGCGGTGACGCAGGACATGAGCAGCCACACCCGGCCGCCGCAGCCGGGCATCCGACTCCACGTCGACCTCGACGGCGAGCTGCGCCCGCACCGCAGCGCGAAGATCGAGGCCCATCTGCGGGTCGACGTGGCCGCCGACGGCGCCCCCACCGATCTGCCCGCCGTCGAACTCGCGGTGATCATCGCGGTGGACGTCGCCGAGTCCGACCGGGCGGCCGTACGGCACGCTCTGCCGGCCGCGCTGCGCGCCCTGCCCGACCGGATCTCCTTCGCCGTGCTCGGCAGCGGCCCCGAGCCGGTCCGGTGCTATCCGCTCGGCGACGACGAGTGGGCCGTCGCCGACCAGAACCAGCGGCGCCGGGCCGCGTTCGCCGCGGGCTCGCTGCCGCTGCACCGGGACGGTCCGCGGCCCGCCGGGTACGCCCCCTGGGCGGCCAGGGCGCGGGCCCTGCTCGCCGGCCGCCCACTGTCCGTGCGGCATCTGATGCTGATAACCGACGGCAGCAGCGCGGCCGGCGAGACCCGTCTCGAAGAGGAACTGGACGTCTGCGCCGGTGAGTTCACCTGCGATGTGTTCGCGGTGGGCACCGAATGGGCGCCCGATCCGCTGCTGGCCCTCGCCGAACGGCTGCACGGCACCGCCCAGTTCGTGGACGAGGGGCTCGGCCGGGCGGTCACGGACGCCGTCGCTCGTCTGCGCCGGGTGCCCACGCCCCAACTGCCGATCGAGGTGACCCTGCGGCCCTCCGTGCGCCAGGTCTCGCTCAGCGAGAAGGCGCCCCGGCCGCACCGCCTCGTCGGGCTGCCCCGGCCCGGCCGGTCGCACTGCTGGAGCTTCCCCACCCACCAGTGGGAGCAGGGCAGCCGCGACTACCTGCTCACCCTGGTCGCGGGCGCCGACGACGACCCGCTGGAGACCGAGCTGCAGTTCGCCATGGTCTCCATCGGCGATGTCCATGCGCCCGTCGTCGCCCGCTGGCACCTGCCTGGGCAGTCCGCGCCGCCCGCCCCGGCGGGCGGCGGCAGCGTGCGCAGCCTCCACGCCACCGCCCGGATGCGCGGCGCGCTGCGCGAGGGACTCACCGCGCTCCAGGAGCACCGGCCCGACACCGCCCGGGAGTGCCTGGGGCAGGCGGCCCGGCTGGCCGCGCGGTTCGGCACGGACTGGGTGCTGGACGAGATCCGTACGGTCGCCGACATCGAGGACGCGGCCTCGGGGCGGATCCGGCTGCGCGCCGTCGACGCCGGCGCCCTCGGCCCGATGATCCTGCGGGCCGGCTCGCGTCCCGGCGTCCCCCTGGACGACGCCGTCGACGCACCGCCGGGCCCGCGCTGCGGCACCTGCCGCAACCGAGCGGGGAGCGAGGCCCGTTACTGCATCGCCTGTGGGGAGAAGCTGCTGTGACGACCGTACGGACGGCCTTCCTACGGCGGTACTCCCCCGCCGCGTTCTGGCGCGGGCGGCTTGGTCACTGGCGGACCCGCCGACTGCTGGAGACGCATCTGCTGGTGCTGTTCCTGTGCGCGGCCGTGGCCTCGACCGCCCTGTTCTTCTCCTACCGGCAGACCGAGCGCGGTGCCGCCGCCCTCGCCGCCCGTGAGGCGCCGGCCGTGCAGGGGCTCGCCGCGACCCGGCTGGCGGCGCTGCGGGCCGACCAGGAGGCCCACGCGCTGGTGCGGACGCACCTGGTCGACGTGGCGGGCTCGGGCGAGACCTATCGGTCCCAGCTCTCCGCCGCCGACCAGGGCCTGTCCAGGATCGCCGACCGCACGGACCAGGACCTCGGCACGGTCAACGGTCTGCTCGCCACCTACGGCAACTCGCTCAACCTCGGTACGTCCATGTACCGCGACCAGCCGCTGATGCGGGAGCAGAAACTCGACGAGGCGGACTCGCTGCTCACCCGCAGCACGGTCGGGCTCGCGCCCCGCCTTGACGCGCTGCAACGGGTCCAGCTGCGGCACGCCGAGGCCACCGCCACCATGGGGCGGTGGCGGCGGCCCGGCTGGTGGCTCGCCGAACTCGCCCTGGGCGCACTGGCGTTGACCCTGCTCTCGGCGCTGTTCATGCTGCGCGACCGGTGCGGCCGCGACTGGAACCCGTATCTGCTCGCGGCCTTCGTCATCACCGTGCTGCTCGCGGTGTTCCCGCTGATGACGACGTCCGCCACCGAGGACCGCCTGGACCGGGCGCTCGGGGATCTCGGCCGGATCACCGAGGTGTCCCGGCACACCGGCCCGGGGCTGGCCACGGCGCAGCAGACCGTCGCGCAGAAGTCGGAGGAGGTCCGGCAGGAACTCACCGACGGCGGCTGGACCGACCGGATGTACCGGGGCACGGTCGTCGGCGGCCTGCTGGTCGTCGTCCTGCCCGCGCTGGGCCTCGGGCTCCGGCTCGACAGCGACTACTGGAGGCGGCGATGACCCGGCGGTTCAAGCTACTGGTCGTACTCGTGGTCATGCTGCTGGTCGCGGCCGTCGGGGTGGTGGTGGCCTGGGCACGGCACGACGACGGGGAGCCGGTGACCATTCTCGGAACCTGGACCGGTGAGCAGGCGGAGCAGTTCGAGTCCGTGTTGCGGGACTTCGGCATCCCCTTCCGCTACCAGGGCACCGCGGCCCAGCGCGAGGTGCTGCTCTCCAAGGTGCAGTCGGGAGAGCCCCCGGACATCGTGATCATGCCGGGCATCGGTGAACTCGCCGAGTACGCCGACCAGAACCGCCTCAAGCCACTGAACGGGCTCTACGACCCGCAGCAGTACGGCGCCCCCTGGAACGCGACCGGCATCTCCTCCTCGTCCGTGTACTGGGTGCCGGTCAAGGCGGACCTGAAGAGCATCGTCTGGTACCGCCAGGACGAGAAGCCCGCCGACTCGCCAGCACCACTGGGGAGTTGGTGCATCGGCATGGGCGACGACGGCGCCTCCGGCTGGCCCGGCACCGACTGGATCGAGGACCTCGTGCTGCAACGGGCGGGCCCGGCCGGCTACGAGCCGTGGGCGCTGGGCACCGGCGGGAAGAAGTGGTGGCAGAGCGCCGCGGTGCGTTCCGCCTGGGAGGCCTGGGCCGGTCTGCTCGGGCAGGACCGGACCAGGGCCCGGCACGCCCTGCTCACCGACCATCGCGGTGCTCCGGACAGCGACGGGCTGCTGTTCGACGGCTGGGGCGGATGCGGTCTGGAGCACCAGGGTTCCTTCGCGCGTTCCTTCTACAAGACCGAGGCGCGGCACGCGGACCTGACGGACTCCGCTCCGCTGCTGCCCGGCGGCGGCCCGGTCCGGGCCCACGAGGTGACCGGGGACTTCGCGGCCCTGTTCAGCGACAACTCCCGGGCCCGTGAGCTGATCCGGCTGCTGGCCTCCAAGGACGGCCAGCAGGAGTGGGCCCGCTCGGCGGACTTCTTCTCCGCGAACCGGCAGGTGACCCCGCAGAACCACCCGGTCGAACGCAAGATCGCCGCACGGCTCCGCGAGGGCCCGCGCTGCCTGGACGCCTCGGACGTCATGGCACCCGCCGTACGGGACGCCTTCTACGAGGCCGTCCTGCAGACCATCGCCAGGGTCGCCGCCGGCCAGGACCCCGGCATCCCGGGCCTCCTCCGGGACCTCCAGCGGGTGCAGGACGCACAGGGCACCCCTGGCAGAGCGGCACCGCGGTCGGTGTGCAGCCCCCGGTGAACAACCGGCCGCCGGTCACCGAGGGTCTGTCTGACAATTCCCGTCGTCGCCCGGAGGGCGGCCACGCGGCGTCAGGTGCGTGCTCTGGGGGTCCCCCCGGCCGGAGGCTGGGGGCGTGCCGGGCGTAGGCCCTCGTACTGCGTGTACTTGGGTCGGCGCCCGGTGCGGCGAGAGTGCGTGCATGGCGCCGCGAGGCAGACGGGAATTGTCAGACAGGCCCCTAGCGCAGAGCTTCCTCCATCGCCGCCAGCCAGGCATCGACCGGCCCCGCAGTCACCAACCCGCTGCCCGCCCCGGCGAGTTGGCCGGCGGCCGGGCGCAGCCGGCCCTGGCAGCGGCGTAGCGTCGGGCGGTCGCCGACCTCCAGGGCGACGGCGGCCACGACACACCACAGCGCCTCGATGTCACCTCCGCGCTGCGCAAGCTGGTGACCCGTTGCCCGGCACGACCGGTGGTGGACACGCTCTCCATCCTCGGTCTTCCGTGGAGGCCACGGAGTCCTGGTGAGCGGCGGCCCGGCACCGCCGGCGTGCCGGGCCGCCCGGGAACGCGCCTCAGGCCTTTTTGAGGGTGACGTCCTGCTGCTGGAGGGCGTGGAAGGACGGCAGCGGCAGGCCGCCCTGGGGGCGCAGCTCCATGATCGTGGCCTCGACATGGGCCGCACCGGTCTTCAGCTTCTCCGAGATCACCTTGCCGGTGTTCTCCCAGTGGTGCTTGGCGCCGTCGCACACGGCACGGGTGCCGCCGACGCCGTGGCGGTAGTTCGGCGAGTCCTGGCTGACCGACGAGCTGACGAACACGGGGCCCGTGGCATCGGTGCAGGTGTAGGTGCCGGAGAGGGTGACCGTGCCGTCGTCGGCGAGACGGCCGGTGGGGTCGACGGTGACGGACTCGGTGGGGGCGGCGGTCGCGGGGGCGACGGCGGCGCAGAGCAGGGCGGCGGAACCGAGGGCCGCGGCGAGGACGGGGCGTAGGGGCATGACATCCTTCCCAGGTCGTGGGGTGGGGCATGCCCTGGATACCGGGCGCCCGGCCCGGGAAGCGTGACCGTCACTCCTTCGGTGGCGCGTCCCACCGGTCCGTCCTGGCCGTGCGGCGGTCGTCGTGGGAGCGTCCGCGAGTTGTCCGTGTGTTGTCACAGGTCGCGACCGGAGGTTCCACGGCGTTCACGACAGGAGCATGGTCTGGTCATGCCGGTCGGCGACCGCGCCGGAGGCAGACCCGTGGAGGTGCGCCATGTGTTCCCACCAGTTCCCGAGCGCGACGGCCGACCGCGGCCTCCCGCACATCGTCGCCGCCCACCCCGAGCAGGGCTGGACCCTGCTGTGCGACGGGGCGATCGTCTTCGACGACACGGGCGAGCTGCACGCCGACGGGAGCGTGGTCGAGCCGCACCGCGGCCCGGCCGGCCGGCTCTCCGTCGCCGCCTGACCCGGCTCCGGACACCCCTGGGGCACGGCCGCCGGCCTGCCCGCCGGTGCCTTCGACGCGCCCCGGCCGCCGCCCGCGGGCGGTCCCGGAATCCTGACACACGTTCAGGCGCGTACCGAAGGTGACCAGCAGCGATGCCGGGGACCTAAAATGATCAACGTGTCCGAGCAACACGCCCCGAGGTCCCTCATCGTCACGCTCTACGGCGCGTACGGCCGCTTCCTGCCCGGCCCGGTGCCCGTAGCCGAGCTGATCCGGCTGCTGGCCGCCGTCGGCGTGGACGCCCCCTCCGTACGGTCGTCGGTGTCCCGGCTGAAACGCCGCGGGCTGCTGGCGCCGGCCCGCACCGCACAGGGCGCCGCCGGCTACGAACTCTCCGCCGACGCACGGCAGTTGCTCGACGACGGCGACCGCCGGGTGTACGCGGGGGCGCCGCCGGAGGACGCGGGCTGGGTGCTCGCGGTGTTCTCGGTGCCCGAGTCGGAACGGCAGAAGCGGCACGTGCTGCGCTCCCGGCTCGCCGGACTCGGCTTCGGCACGGCCGCCCCCGGGGTGTGGATCGCCCCGGCCCGGCTGTTCGAGGAGACCCGGCACACCCTGCGCCGGCTCGGCCTCGACCCGTACGTGGATTTCTTCCGCGGTGAGCATCTCGGGTTCGCGCCCACCGCCGAGGCGGTCGCCCGTTGGTGGGACCTGACGGCGATCGCCAAGGCGCACGAACAGTTCCTCGACGCCCATGAGCCGGTGCTGCGCGACTGGGAGCACCGGACGGACACCGCGCCGGAGGACGCCTACCGGGACTATCTCCGCGCCCTCGACTCCTGGCGCCATCTGCCGTACACCGATCCCGGGCTGCCGGCGAGCCTGCTGCCCGCGGACTGGCCGGGCACCCGTTCGGCCGCCGTCTTCCGGGCGCTGCACGAGCGGCTTCGGGATGCGGGCAGTGTCTTCGTCGGTCTGTGAACAGACCGACGATTGTGAAATGTTCGTGGCGCGGCCCCGTGACCTCTTGCATACCACGAGTCACTCAGCCAAACCTCAGCTTCCTTAACCACTCCTCTCAGACTTCTTACCTACTCTTCGACAGGTCGTACGCGAGCTTGACGAGACGGTAGGGAAGAGGTCTGTTGCGCATGACCACCACGCCAAGGGCTCAGGGGGCCACGGTCTGGCTGACGGGGCTGCCGAGCGCGGGCAAGACGACGATCGCCCGGCTGCTGGGCGATCGGCTCAAGGCCCAGGGACATCGCGTGGAGGTTCTCGACGGCGACGAGATACGCCGCTTCCTCTCGGCCGGCCTCGGCTTCTCCCGGGAGGACCGCAACACCAATGTGCAGCGCATCGGACTGGTCTCCGAGGTGCTCGCGCGCAACGGCGTGCTCTCCGTGGTCCCGGTCATCGCCCCCTACGCCGATAGCCGCGAGGCGGTCCGCAACCGGCACGAGAAGAGCGGCACGCCGTACCTCGAGGTGCATGTCGCGACCCCCGTCGAGGTGTGCAGCGAGCGGGATGTGAAGGGCCTGTACGCCAGGCAGGCCGCGGGTGAGCTGACCGGGCTGACCGGTGTCGACGACCCGTACGAGCCACCCGCCGACCCGGCGCTGGTGCTGCGCACCCAGGACCAGACCCCGCAGGAGTCGGCGGACGCGGTGCACGCGCTGCTGGTGGAGCGAGGGCTGGCATGAGCACCTTCACGCTGTCCCACCTGGACGCGCTGGAGTCCGAGGCGGTCCATGTCTTCCGTGAGGTGGCGGGCGAGTTCGAACGGCCGGTGATCCTGTTCTCCGGCGGCAA